>JANOHS010000042.1:0-14312 GCA_031406655.1 Micrococcales bacterium | reverse complement strand
GCACCCGTCATACCCGCCGTCACAAGAGTCACCCGAACAGAAGGAGTCGCTGGAAATGAAGCACACCAAGAGGTATGCAGTCGTGGCCGCCGCTGTCGCGGGGCTGCTCGGCATCACGGCCTGTGGCGGCGGTGGAGGTGGGGCTGCTGCCGGGTCGGATGACAAGGCGCCGATCAAGATCGGCATCATCGCCGACCTCACCGGCGCCACCGGCGACGTGGGCACCCCCTACAACGAGGGCATGCTCGGCTACATCGACTGGATCAACGCCAAGGGTGGCGTCGAGGGGCGCAAGATCGAGGCCCAGTCCAACGACTACGCCTACAAGGTGCCCGCCGCCGAGGAGCTCTACAAGAAGTACGTCGCCGCCGATGCCGTGCTGATCCAGGGTTGGGGCACCGGTGACTCCGAGGCGTTGCGCAAGAAGGTCGCCTCCGACACGCTGCCGTTCATGTCCGCCTCGTATGCCGAGGTCCTGACCGACCCGAAGGAGTCGCCGTACAACTTCGTGGTTGCCCCGACGTACTCCGACCAGATGCGGGTCGCCCTCAACTGGATCGCCAAGGACGCAGGCGCCAAGGCCGAGGTCGCGGTGTTCCACAACGACAGCCCGTTCGGCACCGCCCCGGTGGCTGACGGCCAGAAGTGGATCACCGAGAAGTCCCTGCCGTTGGGCTTCAAGGCCTACCCGATGCCCAAGACCCCGAACCAGATCGGTCTGCTGACACAGGCCAAGAAACAGGGCGCCAAGTACATCGTGATCCAGAACGTCTCCAGCCCCGCGGCGCAGGTTGCCAAGGACATCAAGGCCCAGGGCCTTGACATGAAGATCGTCTGTCTCAACTGGTGCTCGGACGACCTCTTCGTCAAGACCGCCGGGGCGGATGCCGCCGAGGGGACCGTCATGGTGCAGCCGTTCGCGCCGCCAAGCGCCAGCAAGCCCGGCCACAAGGACGTCGCCGACTACCTCACGAGCAAGGGTTCCACTCTCGAGGCCAAGGGCCTGCACTACGTCCAGGGCTGGTACACCATGCACGTCATGGCCCAGGGCATCCAGAAGGTGCTCAAGGCAGGCGACGAGCTGACCGGGGAGAACATCAAGAAGGCTCTGGAGACCATGGATGCCGTCGACACGGGTGGCGTCGTTGGCACCGGTGAGGTCAAGTTCAGCGCCGAGTCCCACCGTGGCTCAACGGGAACCGGCGTCTATGAGGTCAAGGCCGGTCAGCTGGTCGAGCTCGAGGCCAACGCCAAGCCGTGATGACTCCCACCCCATCGACCCGGGCGGCGGGGGCTCCGGCCCCCGTCCCCCCGGCTCTCGTCGAGAAGTCAGCGATGCTCACCCTCAACAACGTGGAGGTCATCTACGACGAGGTGATCCTCGTCCTGCGCGGTCTGTCCCTGACCGTGCCGGAGGGTCAGATCGTTGCGCTGCTCGGGTCGAACGGGGCGGGCAAGTCCACCACGCTCAAGGCGGTCTCCGGGCTGCTGCCCACCGAGCACGGCGAGGTCACCGACGGGCAGATCTTGTTCGACGGCAAGGACGTCACCAAGGTGGACGCGGCAGCCAGGGTCCGGCTCGGCATGAGCCTGTGCATGGAGGGGCGGCATGTCTTCGAGCACCTGACGGTGGCCGAGAACCTCGTCGCCGGCGCCTACTCCCGCGATCGGGCGGATGCCGCGACAGATCTTGAGATGGTCTACGACTTCCTGCCGAAGATGGCCGACATGCGGGCCCGGATCGCCGGCTACCTCTCCGGTGGTGAGCAGCAGATGCTCGCCATCGGAAGGGCGCTGATGTCCAAACCGCGGCTGCTCATGCTCGACGAGCCGTCGCTGGGTCTGGCTCCTTTGCTCGTGCAGGAGATCTTCGGCTTCATCAAGCGGCTCAACGCCGAGATGGGGCTGACGGTTCTGGTCATCGAGCAGAACGCCAGGCGTGCCCTGGAGATCGCAGACGTCGGCTACATCATGGAGCAGGGCCGAATCGTCCTGGAGGGGACCGGGGCCGAGCTCCAGGAGAACCCCGACGTCAAGGAGTTCTACCTCGGGCTCGGCGACGAAGGAACACGCAAGAGCTATCGCGACGTGAAGCACTACAAGCGCCGCAAGCGCTGGCTCTAGGGAGCGGACCCATATGTCACTCGCCATCTCCGTCGCGGCCTCGGTCGCGACCTACGCCGGGTCGCTGGACGATGCGGTATCCCGTGTCGTGCGGGCCTCCGTGGCGAACGTCCCGGCTTTCGTCGCCCGCCTCGCGGCCGCCGGACTCACCGCCGACTCGATCCGTGGGGTCGCCGACCTCGCGGCGCTTCCGGTGCTGACCAAGGACGACGTGCTCGCCCAGCAGCAGGCCGAGCCGCCGTTCGGCGGGCTGCTCGCGCCCGGTGCCCGGGTCAGCCGGGTGTTCCAGTCGCCGGGGCCGCTCTATGAACCTCAGCTTTCCGGCGCCGACCCCTGGCGCTGGGGACAAGCGTTGTCCTCCATGGGTTTTGGCGCCGACGACACCGTTCTCAACTGCTTCGGCTACCACCTGTCGCCGGCCGGGGCGATGTTCGAGGAAGGCGCTCTGGCCATCGGTGCCCGAGTGCTGCCAGGTGGCATCGGCGCCCAGGACCTGCAGGCGCGGGCGATCGCAGACCTGGGCGTCACGGCATACACAGGCCTGCCCAGCTATCTCAAGGCGCTCGTCGACCGTTTCGACGAGCTCGACCTGGGTCGCGATCGGTGGCGGCTGACCCGGGCACTCGTGACGGCCGAGCCGTTGCCGGACTCGTTGCGCGCCTTGCTCGAGGAGCGGGTCGACATCGTGCGGATGGCATACGGAACAGCCGAGACCGGGCTCCTGGCCTACGAGCGCGAACCCTCCGCCGGGCTGGTCCTGGCAGACGGAGTGCTGGTCGAGGTCTGCGATCTCGACACCGGCGCGCCGATCACGCAGGGCGAGGGGCAGGTCGTGATCACCTTGCTGCGACCGGAGTACCCGTTGGTCCGTTTCGGCACGGGCGACGTATCTGCCTGGGTCAACGGCCCCGATGGGCTGCCCCGGTTGGCCGGAGTGCTCGGACGGGTTGGCCAGGCGGTGAAAGTGCGCGGGATGTTCCTGCATCCCCGTCAGGCTCAGGCGGCGATCGCCGGCATCGAGGGCGTCACCGCGTGGCAGCTCGTGGTCGACCGGCAGGACCACCTCGACATCCTGCGCTGTGAGGTCGTCCTTGCCGATGCCGCTGACCCCGAGACCGTCCTCGAGGTGGTGCGGGGCCGGATCCGCTCCGGGCTGCGGTTCGCCAGCGACGTCGTCGCCGTGAAGGCGTTGCCGGCCGGCGCGCCCGTCATCGCGGACGTGCGCGACTGGTCCTGAGCCCCTAGCTGACCTGTTGGAGCTTCTTGGGGGGATGGCCGGCCGACTTCGTGTAGTACGCCGCTGCCTTGCGGGTCGCCAGCAGCCGGGCCACGCCGATGGCAGCGCCGGAGGCCACCGCCCAGCCGACCGCTTCGGGCCAGGACACCTCAGGGTCCTCAGGGTTGGCCGGCGGCTCCTTGCCGGTCGCCGAGGTCCAGCCGGTCGTGATCAGCTTGCGGGCCACACCGGCCGCGCCGATAGCGGCACCCGTCCCGAGCACTCTCCAGACCAACGCGCCCACGACGACCTCCAGCTCGGATACGGCCCTTGCGATCTCGAGCCTGTCACGCCGACCGGTGTATCGTCACCCTTGTACAACAGGGGAGCGCCCCATAGCGCTGAGAGTGCGGTTCGCCGCAGACCCTCGAACCTGCTCCGGTTCGCACCGGCGAAGGAAGTTGAGAATCTCAGGTGAGCGCTCGCCATACTCCTCGCGTGCTCCGGCACGGGCAGGCAGGTATGACGAGTGCGCGCCTCCCCCGAGGCATCCAGCCACACGGATTCCACGGGAGAAGGAACACACAAATGACCACACAACGCACCACCGGAGTCCCCGCGCAGACCGAACACACCTCGCGGACGGAACCAGCCCACACCCTTGCCACCCGACCCCTCATGGGCTGGCGCGGCGTCGACCTGATCACCGCAGCCATGCTGGCCGTGGCGTTCGGGGTCATGTTCTGGGGTTTCAACACCTTCGTCTACCCGATCCTGTCGACGGCAGCAGCCGGCTTCCCGCCTGCCGGTGAGCTGATGCTCGGCGTCTGGCTGGTCCCCGCGGTCGTCGGCGGGCTGATCATCCGCCGACCCGGTGCGGCCCTGTTCACCGAGTTCGTGGCCGCCAACATCAGCATGTACCTGGGCAGCCAGTGGGGCGCCGCCGTCCTGCTGTCCGGGCTGTTGCAGGGCCTGGGCGTCGAGGTTGCCCTGGCGCTGTTCCGGCACCGCCGCTTCGGTGTCGTGGTGGCCATGCTCGGCGGCGTCCTCGCAGCGACGTTCGAGATCGTCCTGTACGAATGGCACTCCTACGTGGCCGAGTACTCCGCGGCGTGGAAGGCCATCTTCCTGGGCGCCGGGATGGTGTCCGGCGCAGTGATCGCCGGGATCGGTGGCTGGGCTCTGGTGCGCGGGCTGGCCAGGACTGGCGCGCTGAACGCCTTCCCTCCGGGTCAGGAAGTCCGTGAGTCTGACCCTGCCTGAGGACCTGGCCGCAGGTCCGCCTTCTCTCGCCGGGGGCGCACTCGTCGAGGTCCGTGACCTCACCTGGCGACCCTTCGGCCGCCGGGCACCGGTGCTGGCCGGTGTCAACCTGCGCATCGAGCCCGGCTCCCGGGTGCTGCTCGCCGGGCCCAGCGGCTCGGGCAAGTCCACGCTCCTGCGCGCCCTGGCCGGGGTTCTGACCACCACCGAGACGGGCGACCTGACCGGCTCGGTCCTGGTCGACGGCTCGGCGCCTGCTGGCTCGTCGGTCGGCCTGATGGTGCAGGACCCGGCCGACGCGCTGGTCGCGGGACGAGTGGGCCGCGACGTGGCCTTCGGCCCGGAGAACTTCGGTATGCCGCGTGGGCAGATCTGGTCCCGGGTCCGGCTGGCGTTGGCCTCGGTGGGGTTCCCGTATGACGAGGACCACTCCACCGCTGCGCTGTCCGGCGGCGAGGCCCAACGCCTGGCGCTGGCCGGCGTCCTCGCGTTGACGCCGAGGCTGGTGCTGCTGGACGAACCGACCTCGATGCTCGACCCGCCTTCGGCCGCGGTGCTGCGCGCCGCGATCAGGTCAGCTGTCCGTGCCTCCGGTGCGACGTTGGTGATGGTCCAGCATCGGCTCTCCGACTGGGTCGACGACGTCGACCGGCTGGTCGTGCTCGATCCGGGCGGTCGGGTCAGTGCCGACGGACCCGTGGCCGCGACCCTGGCGACGTCGGCGGACTCGCTTGCGGCCCAAGGGGTCTGGGTCCCCGGCGTTGCGGCACCGCGCCCACTGGAGGTGGCCCGGGCGCTGTGCGCCACGATGCTGCACCATGAGGACCAGGGTGAGGTGCTGGTGTCCGCGGAGTCGGTGTCCGTCACCCGGGCGCCCCCGGTGTCGGTCATGTCCGCGAACCGGGCGGTCCCCGCGGTGCGGGCCCTGGTGGACGTCAGCGCGGTGGTGCGCGCCGGGGAGTGCGTCGCCGTCGTCGGTCCGAGTGGCGCCGGCAAGTCGACCCTGACCTCACTCCTGGCCGGTGTCGACGTACCCACCCAGGGCCTGGTTCGTGCGGGTGACCCGCTGCTGGCCGGCATCGGCGCGAGCGCCCCGAACGCGATCCACCGCTGGACCCCACGCGACCTCGCCGCGAGGTTCGGGTGGGTGCCCCAGCAGGCTGAGCACGCGGTCGTCGCGCGCACCGTTCGCGGGGACGTGCTCTCGACCAGTCGTCGGCTCGGCCTGGACGAAGAGGCAGCCCGGACCCGCGCCGACGGCCTGCTCGAGGTGCTGGGTCTTTCGGCCCTGGCCGGCGCCGACCCGCACCATCTCTCCGGCGGCGAGCAACGGCGGCTGGCACTGGCCGGCGCCATCGCCCACGGACCGTCGGTACTGGTCCTGGACGAGCCGAGCGTCGGCCAGGACCGGCTGACGTGGTCGGCCGTGGCAGGGGTGGTTGTCGCCGCCCGGGAGGCCGGGGTCGGCGTCGTCCTGGCCACGCACGATCCACTGCTGGTCAACCTGGCTGATCGGCGGATCACGTTGCAGGCCGGGCGGATCGTCGACCCTGCACCCGGACCGCGCCCGCCGGCGGAGGCAGGCGAACTGACCCCGGCACCTTCGTCCACGCCCAGTGGCCGGTTTGCCCGGCTCGCCGGCCGGTGGTCCGGTCTGGCCGGGATGTCGGGCCCGCTCTCGGTGCTCCTGGCCTCGGTCGTCCTCGTCCTGGGTGCGCCGTTCATCTCCGACCTGCGCACAGCCCTGATCGCTGTCGGGGCCCAGATCGCTTTGGCCCCAGTGGTGCTGGGCGTCGGCCGGCCTCCGTGGCGCCGCCTTCTCCCGGGCCTGTTCGCGATCGCCTCGGTCAGCTTCTCGAACTGGCTGCTCAGCCCCGGGCGCGAGGTGTCCAGCGGTGCGCTGGCAGGGCTGCGGGTCGCGTTCTTCGTGCTGCCCGGCGTGCTGCTCGTGCTCCGCATCGACCCCTCGGCCCTGGGTGACCACCTCGGCCAACCCCTACGGCTCCCGGCCCGTCCGGTCGTCGCTGCCGTCGCGGCCCTGTACCGCTTCGAGAGCCTTGGCGAGCAGTGGGACCAGCTCGCTCGCATCCGCCGGGTCCGGGGGCTGGGCGCCGGGCGCTCGCCGCTGGACCGCGGGCGCCAGGTTGTGGCGCTGGCCTTCGGGCTGCTCATCCAGACGCTGCGCCAGGCCGGCCGGATGGCGGTGGCTATGGAGGCGCGCGGCTTCTCGCCGGTGGCCGCCGGCGCCGGTCTCACGGCCCCCCGCAGAACGTGGGCCGAGCCGGCGCCCTGGCGGCCCGCCGACTCACTGATGCTGGCGCTGGGACTCGCCGTGGCCGGCATACCGCTGGTGCTCTCCCGCTTCTAGGTCTGGCTTGTGGGTACGATCCGCGTCTAGCGCCTGCCCAGTCCCAGGAGGACCTCCATGACACCGGTTCCTGTCGGACCGCTCGAGCTGCTCGACGTCGACCACCTGCTCAGTGACGAGGAGCGAGCGGTACAGCAGAGCGTGCGCCGTCTGGTCGACGACACGATCCGGCCCAACATCGCGCAGTGGTACGAGGCCGGCACGTTCCCCAGGGAGATGGCCCGCACCTTCGGCGAGCTCGGGCTGCTCGGCATGCACCTGCAGGGGTATGGCTGTGCAGGCATGAGTGCCGTGGCCTATGGCCTGGCCTGCATGGAGCTCGAGGCCGGGGACTCCGGGGCCCGCAGCTTCGTCTCGGTCCAGGGCTCACTGGCCATGGTTGCCATCCACCTCTGGGGCTCGGAGGAGCAGAAGCAGGAGTGGCTTCCGCCGATGGCCACCGGTGAGGTCAT
Source organism: Micrococcales bacterium (assembly GCA_031406655.1). GTDB lineage: Bacteria > Actinomycetota > Actinomycetes > Actinomycetales > Dermatophilaceae > UBA4719. Next base: position 6,889 of record JANOHS010000042.1, on the reverse strand, counting down.
CGGCTGTTTCGGCCTGACCGAGCCCGACTTCGGCTCCGACCCGGCCGGCATGCGGACCCGGGCCAGACGCGACGGGGCGGACTGGGTGCTCGACGGCACGAAGATGTGGATCACCAACGGCTCGATCGCCGATGTTGCGGTGGTGTGGGCTCGCACGGACGCCGGCTTCCAGGGGTTCCTCGTCCCGACCGGCACGCCGGGCTTCACGGCCAACAAGATCACCAGCAAGCTCTCGCTTCGCGCGTCCATCACCTCCGAGCTCGTGCTCGATGGTGTGCGCCTGCCCGCCGACGCCGTTCTGCCCGGCGTGAGCTCCCTACGGGGCCCGCTGAGCTGCCTGGACGAGGCGCGTTTCGGCATCGTGTTCGGCGCACTGGGTGCGGCCCGCGACTGCCTCGAGGTCGCCCTGGACTACTCGCGCAGCCGGGAGGTGTTCAACCGGCCGATCGGCGGCTACCAGCTCACCCAGAAGAAGCTGGCCGACATGACCCTGGAGCTGCAGAAGGGCTTCCTGCTCGCGATGCACCTCGGGCGGCTCAAGGACGCCGGCCGGCTCGAGTCGCGCCAGATCAGCCTCGGCAAGCTCAACAACGCCAGGGAGGCGATCGCCATCGCGCGGGAGTGCCGCACCATCCTTGGGGCCAACGGCATCACGCTTGAGTACCCCGTGCTGCGGCACGCGAACAACCTGGAGTCGGTGCTCACGTATGAGGGGACCTCCGAGGTGCATACCCTCGTCATCGGCCAGGCCCTGACCGGGCTGAGCGCCTTCAGCTGAGCGCCTTCGGCCGCGCGTCGACCGCTGAGCGTGGTCGCATCCCCTATCACCCGCTATGGGCGGTATCTTCCCAGGGCGGGCGCGCGACGCTAGTCTGACGCCGCCGGGGGAGACCCTCCCGGCCATCCGAGACCAGCAGGAGCATCATGTCGCCATCACGTGCCCGTCGCCTCACCGGAGTTCTCGCCGCAGTGCTGGCCGCCGGAACCGGGGTGGCGATGACCGGCGGTATCTCCGAGGCGGCTCGACCCGGCCGAACGATGGACATCCAGGTCCTCTCGTTCAACGACTTCCACGGAAACCTCGTGCCGATACCCAGCACCAGCTCCAGCGGCCGGATCGTGACGGATCACGCGCTCAGCACCAACCCCACCACCGGGGTCGTCTCGGCGGTCGACGTGAACACCCCGGCCGGAGGCGTGGAGTACCTCGCCACCCACCTGCGTGACGCGCGAGTCGGCAACCCCAACTCCGTCACGGTCGCGGCCGGCGACATCATCGGCGCCTCGCCGCTGCTGTCCGCCGCGTTCCACGACGAGCCCACCATCGAGGCGATGAACGCTCTCGGCCTCGAGGCCAGCGCGGTCGGCAACCACGAGTTCGACGAGGGTTACAAGGAGCTCTTGCGCATGCAGCGCGGCGGCTGTCTGGACGACGGCCCCCTCGGCCTGAACAACCAGAACTCCTGCGCGGCCGGCGAGTTCACAGGGGCGAACTTCCGCATCCTCGCGGCTAACGTCAAGTACGCCGGCAAGGACAAGACGATCCTGCCGCCCTACTGGGTCAAGACGTTCCCGGGCGGCAACAAGGTCGGTTTCATCGGCATGACGCTGAAGGAGACCCCGAGCATCGTGACGGCTGCCGGTATCGCAGGCCTCGAGTTCACCGACGAGGTCGCGACGGCCAACGCACTCGTGCCCGTGCTTCGCAAGCAGGGTGTCAAGGCGATAGTCGTGCTGGTCCACCAAGGCGGGATCCCGTCGGCCAAGCAGAAGTGGACCGGCCTCAACGAGACGACGTACGACGTGAACGCCACCTACGACTACACGTGTGAGGGGGGCGGCTCGCTGGTGAACGACTCGGCGATTCTGCCGATCGCCGAAGACCTCGACCCGCAGATCGACATGATTATCTCGGGCCACACTCATCAGCCGTATGTCTGTGAGGTGGAGGACCCGAGCGGCCAGCAGCGGCTGGTGACCTCGGCCTCGTCGTTCGGCCGGCTCTTCACCGAGACCACCCTCAAGTTCGACACCCAGACGAAGGACATCGTGCGGACGTCGGTCGAGGGCACCAACATGGTCGTGACGCGCGGCGTGACCCCGGCTGCCGACCAGACCTCGATCATCAACACGTACTCGACCCTGATCGCGCCAATCGCCAACAAGGTGCTGGGCAACATCACGGCTACCCTCACCCGGTCTGCTGTCGGCGAGTCCACCCTCGGTGACCTCATAGCCGACGCACAGGTCAACGACCCGTCGGTGGTCACCGCTGGCAAGACGCCGGTGGTCGCGTTCATGAACCCGGGCGGTATCCGGGTGGACCTGAACTTCGCAAAGACGGATCCGCCGGAGGCCACCGACGGAATCGTCCGCTACGAAGAGGCGTTCACCGTCCAGCCGTTCAACAACTACCTGGTCTCGATGGACATGACCGGCGCGGATATTCGGAGCCTCCTGGCGCAGCAGTGGACAGGCGCCAACACCGGCTCGAACACCAAGTTCCTGCAGGTCAGTGCGGGCCTGCACTACACGGTGACGGGTGCTGGCACCGCACGGGTCATCTCCGCGCTCACCATCAACGGCGCCGCGGTGCCGAACGACGCCACGGTGTACCGCATCGTGACGAACAACTTCCTCGCCGATGGTGGCGACAACTTCGCGGCGTTCAAGAACGGCACGGACAAGTACTTCGGGGGCCTCGACATCGACGGCTTTGCGGCGTACCTGCCCACGGTCTCGCCATACAGCCCGCTGCCGCTGGACCGCATCACGGTCCAGTAAGTCCGGTTGCACCCTGTAACAGCCAGAATATTGTCAGATGGTGCAATACGTGATGATTCATGCCTAAGCAGCGCACAAAGGCAGCCGGGGCTTCTTCCCTGTGTGTTCTTCACCTCATCCACGGGCTCCGATATCAGCTGCTTCTGGAACAAAGAACGGCATACCGACCGCCCATTCTTTCTGGTGCGAACGTGAAGTCCACAGGACCGGAGACCTTTGCTGATCGAAATGCTTGCTAACCGTGAACAAGCGGGTCTAGCGTCCGGCGTGAAGGTGCAAGAACAAACGTTCAGTGCAGAGCTGAAGAGGACGGCGCGAAGGCGTCGTCGAGGAGGTCCTCACGATGGCCAAGCCCACGAGACGCGCCCACCACGCCGGTGTGGAGTCAGAGTTCGAAGGCGCCGAGTACTTCGAGAAACGCCAGCTGGAGAAGGGGGTCGCCGGCTGGGTCCTGCTGGCGGGCCTCGGCGTCGCCTACGTCATCTCGGGTGACTTCGCCGGCTGGAACTTCGGACTCGCCCAGGGAGGCTGGGGTGGCTTGCTGATCGCCACCATCCTCATGGCGGTCATGTACCTGTTCATGGTCTTCGGGCTCGCCGAGCTGTCATCGACCATCTCCACCACTGGTGGCGGATACGCCTTCGCCCGTCGGGCGATGGGCCCCTGGGGCGGGTTCCTGACCGGCACCGCGATCCTGATCGAGTACGCCATCGCCCCGGCGGCCATCGCCAACTTCATCGGCGCGTACGTGAACTCGCTCATCGGCCTGGACGGCTGGTACATCTACCTGCTGTTCTACGCCATCTTCATCGGCCTCCACCTGTACGGCGTGGGCGAGGCGCTCAAGTTCATGTTCGCGATCACGGCGGTCGCGGTGGTGGCCCTGGTCGTGTTCGTGGTCGCGGCGATCCCCCAGTTCGACCCGTCGAACCTCAACAACATCCCGGTCGACACCACCGCCGTCGGCGCGAGCTCGTTCCTCCCCTTCGGGCTGATCGGGATCTGGGCCGCCCTGCCCTATGCCATCTGGTTCTTCCTCGCGGTGGAGGGCGTGCCGCTCGCGGCCGAGGAGTCCAAGAACCCCGCCAAGGACATGCCCAAGGGCATCATCGGCGCGATGCTGGCACTGATCCTGTTCGCCGGCGCCATCCTCGTCGTCGCCCCCGGCGCTGCGGGCTCGGCCTTCCTCCAGGAGTCGGGCAACCCGCTGGTCGAGGCGCTCGAGGCCCCGGCCGCCTACGGCGGTCAGAACCTCGTGAGCGGGTTCATCAACGTGGTCGGGCTGCTCGGCCTGATCGCCAGCTTCTTCTCGATCATCTACGCCTACTCGCGCCAGACGTTCGCGCTCTCGCGGGCGGGTTACCTGCCGAAGCTGTTGTCCGTCACCGGATCACGCAAGACGCCGACGCTGGCCCTGATCGTCCCCGGCATCATCGGCTTCGTCATGGCGGTGCTCAACCAGGGCGACCTGCTCATCCTCGTGGCCGTGTTCGGGGCGACGATCTCGTACGTCATGATGACGGCGTCGCACATCATCCTGCGCTTCAAGGAGCCGGACCTGGCTCGCCCGTACCGGACCCCCGGCGGCATCGTCACCACCGGCATCGCCCTCGTCCTGGCGCTGGTGGCCCTCGTCGCCGGCTTCCTGGTTGACACCCGTGTGCTGGTCATCACGGCCGTCGTGTTCGCTGTCGCGATCGCGTACTTCGGCCTGTACAGCCGGCATCACATCGTGGCGACCGCGCCGGAGGAGGAGTTCGAGCTCATCGAGTCCGCGGAGTCCGAGCTGCACTGACGCCTCCGTTCTCCAGGGGCGTACCGACAACCACTCCCGCTCCGGCCACCCGGCCGGAGCGGGTCTGAGACAGAGGACAGCACATGCGCATCGCACGGGTCGTCGGCACGGCCGTCTCGACCGTCAAGGAGGCCAGCCTCGTCGGGCACAAGCTGCTCCTGGTGCGCGAGGCGGACGAGCGCAACGAGATCACCGGGGGCTTGTTCGTCGCCGTGGACGTCGTCGGAGCAGGCTCCGGCGAGCTCGTCCTGGTCTCAGAGGGCAGCGCGGCCAGAGAGAGCGGGAAGACGTCGGGGCAGCCGGTCGACGCCGTGATCATGGGCATCCTGGACTCCCTCGAGGTCGACGGCACCGTCACCTTCCGAAAGAGCTGACAGGTCCCCTGATGCCGATCGCCCAGCGTGAGGTCCTCAGCGTCGGGATCGACGTCGGGACCACAACCACGCAGGTGGTGTTCTCGAGCCTGGTGCTGCACGACGTGGCCCGGCCGGGACAGGTGCCGCGGATCCAGGTGGACGAGAAGTCCGTCGTCCACCGCGGGGAGGTTCACAGCACCCCGCTGTCCGCGCCCGACGAGGTGGACGCCGACGCGCTCGCCGACCTGGTGAGGCGCGAGTATGCCGCAGCGGGCATCTCCCCGGGCTCCATCGAGACCGGGGCGGTGATCATCACCGGCGAGGCGGCCCGCTCCAGGAACGCCGACGCCATCCTCGGGGCGCTCTCGGCCGGGGCGGGGGACTTCGTCGTCACGGTCGCCGGGCCCAACGCCGAGGCGCAGATCGCGGGTCGGGGGTCGGGCGTCGCGCGCTGGTCGACCGATCACTACGAGCAGGTCACCAGCATCGACATCGGAGGCGGCACGTCGAACGCTGCTGTATTCAAGGTGGGTCGCCACCTGTGTTCCTCCGGGATCGCGGTCGGCGGCCGCCAGGTCGAGATCGACGCGTCCGGGAGGGTTCTGCGCATCGCGCCCCCCGGTCGTTCGATCATCGAGGACCTGGGGCTCCAGCTGAAGGAAGGCAGCCAGGCGACCCTGGAACAGCTGAGGGCATTCTGCGACGTCATGGCCGACCTCGTCGTCGACCTGGCGACCGGCAGGGAGGTGCGGGTGGGCCGCGGCGTGCAGCTGACGCCCCCTCTGCGGGAGACCGACGCGTCATCCTCGGTCTTTCTCACGGGTGGCATCGGCGCCTGCTACTACGAACATCTGCCGGTGACCACGATGGAGGCGGTCGCGCGGTACGGAGACGTCGGGCCGTTGCTCGCGGAGTCCCTGCACTGCAACGAGCGCCTGCAGCGGCTGAACGTGCGGCAGCCCCCCGAGACGTTGCGCGCCACCGTGCTGGGGGCGGCCGGGCAGACCGTCACCCTGAGCGGCTCGACGATCTGGGCCGACCGGGCCCTGCTGCCGCTGCGCAACCTGCCCGTGCTGCGGCCGGCCATGCCGGGCCGTGGTGGCGGTCCGTCGTTCGCTGAGGCCGTGCGCGAGGCGCTGGCCCGGTGGGACGTCGACGAGGACGCGCAGGCGGCGATCGTCGTCGACCTCCCGCAGGAGCTCGGCTACCCGGCGCTGCAGTCGGTGGCCGCGGAGATCGTCGCCTACCACGACGCCGCCCACAGCGACCGTCCGCTGGTGCTCGTCCTCCAGCGGGACTACGCCCAGGTCCTGGGCCAGACCATCCAGGTGACCCGGCCCGGCCTCCCGCTCCTGGTCATCGACCAGGTGGGGCTTGGCGAGGGGGACTTCATCGACATCGGGCTGCCCGTCCTCGACGGACGTGCGGTCCCGCTGTCCATCAAGACGTTGGTCTTCTATGACTGAGCCCGCCGGCAAGAGAAGGGGCCTGAGCCCATGCAGCTAGCCGCAACCTTGTTCGGCCATCGCTACCAGTTCCGCGATATCAAGGACCTGCTCGCGAAAGCCAACGAGGACAAGTCCGGGGATCACCTCGCGGGGATCGCGGCCGAGACCGCCGCCGAGCGGATGGCGGCGCGCTTCGTGCTGTCGGAGGTCACCCTCCAGACCCTGCGGCACAACCCGGCCGTGCCATACGAGGAGGACGAGGTCACCCGCGTCATCGACGACGCGGTCAACGAGGCCGTGTTCGCCGAGATCAAGGGCATGCAGGTCGGCGAGCTGCGGGAGTGGCTGCTCGCGGACACCACGACCGAGGAGATGATCAAGCGGGTCAGCAACGGCCTGACCTCCGAGATGGTCGCCGGGGTCACCAAGCTGATGTCGAACCTCGACCTGATGCTGGCGGCCAGCAAGATCAAGGTGGTCAAGCACTGCAACAACACGATCGGGCT
>JANOHS010000311.1:0-1956 GCA_031406655.1 Micrococcales bacterium | reverse complement strand
TGCTGTTCATGCTGGTGCCCACGATGACCTGGGTCCGGCTGCGGCTGCCGGGTCTGCGTCGCACGGTGGAGTTCATCTGCCTCCTGCCACTGACCATCCCTGCGATCGTGCTCGTCGTCGGGCTCGCCCCCGTCTACGCGTGGGTGGCCTACTTCCTGGGTGAGTCCTCGCTATGGCTGGCATTCGCCTACGTCGTGCTCGTCCTGCCCTATGCCTACCGTGCGCTGGACGCCGGTTTGAGCGCCATCGATGTGAAAACCCTTGCGGAGGCTGCCCGTTCGCTCGGAGCGGGCTGGCCGAGAGTCATGTGGCGCATCATCTTGCCCAACGTTCGGACCGCGGTGCTCTCGGCGGCGTTCCTGTCCGTCGCCCTCGTCCTCGGCGAGTTCACGATCGCCTCCCTGTTCAGCCGCGACAACCTGCAGGTGGCCATCAACCTGCTCGGCAAGCGCGACTCCTCGCTCGCGATCGCCGCCGCCCTGGCCGCATTGATCCTTGCCTTCATCGTGCTCTTTGCGATGTCCTTCGTCGGCAGCAGTCGCCGGTCGCACCGCCCCGAGGAGAGCTGATGCCCCCCACCCATCTGCCGGACGCCAAGAGCCCGGCCGGATCCGGGCCCGGCAACGGGGTGGCCGTCACCCTGTCCGACCTGCGTCGCTCCTATGGCCCGATCCAGGCCCTGAACGGGCTCACCCTGGACATCGCACCCGGCGAGTTCGTGGCACTGCTCGGCCCCTCCGGGTGCGGTAAGACCACGGCCCTTCGGGTGCTGGCCGGGCTGGAGGACGCAGACTCCGGACGGGTCGAGGTCGGTGGCCAGGACATCACCTCAGTGCCGACCAGTGCGCGTGACATGGGAATGGTGTTCCAGGCTTACAGCCTGTTCCCCCACATGACCGCGCGCCAGAACGTCGAGTTCGGGCTCCAGCTCCGCCGTATTCCGTCCGCCCGCCGCCGCGAGCGCGTCGCCGAGATGCTGGACCTGGTCGAGCTCTCGGACCAGGCCGACCGCTATGCCCACCAGATGTCCGGGGGTCAGCAGCAGCGGGTGGCCCTGGCCCGCGCCCTGGCCATCGAGCCCCAGGTCCTGCTGCTCGACGAGCCACTGTCCGCGCTGGACGCCAAGGTGCGCGTGCAGCTGCGGGACGAGATCCGCCGGATCCAGCTCGAGGTCGGCACCACGACCTTGTTCGTCACCCACGACCAGGAGGAGGCTCTGGCTGTTGCCGACCGGGTCGGCGTCATGCGGGCCGGCAACCTCGAGCAGCTGGCCTCACCCCAGGATCTCTACGCCAGACCTGCGACGGCCTTCGTGGCCGACTTCGTCGGCCTCACGAACCGTTTGAAGGCCATCGCCGAGGGCGACCACGCGAGCCTCCTGGGGACCTCGGTGCCGCTCCTGCCAGGTTCAGTGCAACGGGGGGCCGCGTTCGTGCTGATCCGTCCCGAGTCCATCGCAGTCACAGCCGATCCGGCCGGTAGCGCCACGGTTGTCTCGGCCAGCTTCCTGGGCTCGACGGGGAGTCTGCATGCGGTGACCGAGTCGGGCGAGACCGTCCTGGCGCAGATCGACAACGACGCGGTGGCCACGTTCACCCCCGGAGACAGGGTCACCCTCGTCCCGCGACCAAACCCCGCTCTGGCCGTCGCAGCCGACCAGGGGACCGACGCCCGCGCGACAGCCGGGCCGGCCAGCGGACCGCGAGACTAGGCTGCCCGCGTGACCGACTCGACGATCGAATCCCTGGACCTGCGCGACCCCCTGGTGGACCCGTTCGCGGTGGCCAGGGCAGCCGCCAACGTCATCGGGGAGCGCTCAGGGTCCCAGCGCCATGACATCGCCCTGGTGCTTGGCTCGGGCTGGGGCCAGACCGGTGACCTGATCGGGAGAACCGCTGCCACCATTGACAATGCTGACGTTCCCGGGTTCGCCAAGGCGGCCGTCGCCGGACACTC
>JANOHS010000296.1:0-2183 GCA_031406655.1 Micrococcales bacterium | reverse complement strand
TGCGGCCGGCGCCGACGCCGTCCTGGTCAGCGACTCCAGCGTGGACATCTACAACCCCAAGGTGGTCCGATCGACCGCAGGCTCGCTGTTCCACCTCCCCATCGTGACCGGTCTGCCCATCTCCTTGCTCCTGGACCGGGTTCGTGGCGCTGGCCTGTCCCTGTTGGCGGCCGACGGCACGGGGCAGGCCCTCCTGAACGACATCGACCTGGCCGGGCCGCACGCCTGGGTGATGGGGAACGAGGCGTGGGGCCTCGAGCGCGACGTCAGGATGGCCTGCGACGAGGTGGTGCGGATCCCGATCTACGGCAAGGCCGAGTCGTTGAACCTCGCCATGGCCGCGACGGTTTGTCTCTATGCATCTGCCGGGGTGCAGCGCGAGAGCCCCGCAAGTGGCTAAAGTCGCACTTATGGGACAAGGGTCGAACGCATCGGACGGCGAGTTTTCCGTCGGGTGGTACGCCGCTGTCTGTGACGATCACCCCGACGGGTTGCTGGTGGCCGACGATCAGGGGTTCATCGTCTACGTCAACGCGCAGGCCGCAAACATCGTCGGAACCCCCGCCCCGGAGTTGCTCGGCCAAGACATCCGCACAGCGATTCCCTTGCAGGAGAACGATGGTCGCTCTTGGTGGGCGTGCACCGATCCCTGGAAGGGCCTGGCTATCCGCTCGGGTCACCGCGAGAAGCTGTTGATCATCCCGGGGCGGCAGGAGGTCCTGGTGACCGCCAGATATGTGCGCCCGGGACGCAGCATGCCGGTCAGCCAGGTTGTCGTGGCGCTGCGCGACGCCGAGGCACGCCGCCGTGCGGAGGCCAGCAACTCTGCCCTGATATCCACGGTTGCCCACGAGCTACGCTCGCCGCTCACCTCGGTGAAGGGTTTTTCATCGACGCTTCTGCGTCGCTGGGACCGGTTCACCGACGACCAGAAGCGGTTGATGCTGCAGACCATCGAGGCGGATGCCGACCGGGTCACGCGGCTGATCACCGAGCTGCTGGACATCTCCCGGATTGATGCCGGGCGGCTGCAGGTGCGAAAACAGCCGGTCGACGTCTGTGCAGCCATCAATCGGCACATTGAACGATTCGTCGCCAGTGGCCATGAGCGCGAGCGCTTCGCCCTTGACGCCGATGGCGCAGCGCTTCCCGAGGTGTGGGCCGACCCGGACCGGCTCGACCAGATCCTGGCAAACTTGATGGAAAATGCCGTGCGTCATGGTGAGGGGATCGTCAGCATGACCGTCGTCTCGACCGGACGTAACGGGGAGGAGGACGTCGCTGTCACCGTCAGTGACGAGGGCGAGGGCATCGCACCCGAGCACTACCCGATGATCTTCACCAGGTTCTGGCACGGGTCCCGCCGCGGCGGGACCGGCTTGGGTCTGTACGTCGTGCGGGGGCTGGTCGAGGCCCACGGCGGCAAGATCAGCGTCGGTCGCGCCAAGGGAGGCGGGGCCGAGTTCCGGTTCACCCTGCCTGCGGGTGCCCCCGAGCACGTCCTCTGAACAGTCGAGCAGGCCGTCCCACCCGCCGAGGGGGCACCTAGACTCACCGTGGTCCTCGTGCGTACGGCGAGAAGCACCATGACCCGAACCCCCGTCACATGAGCTGAGTTGAAAGCGATGTCTGGACCCAACAAGAGCTACGACCCGGTCGAGGTCAGCACCCTCGACCCCGCTGCCCTCGAGGCGGCTGTCACCGAGGCGCTGGCGGCCTTTGCCGCCGCGGACTCCCTGGAGTCCCTCAAGACTGCGCGTCTGGCCCATCAGGGCGACTCGAGCGCACTGTCCCTGGCCAACCGCGAGATCGGCGCCCTGCCTCCAACGGCCAAGGCCGAGGCCGGCAAGCGGGTCGGGACGGCACGGGGGCTGGTCGCCAGGGCTCTGACCGAACGAGCGCACGAGCTCGAGGCCGAACGCGATGCACGGCTGCTCGTCGAGGAGGCGGTCGACGTCACCGTGCCGGCGGCCCGCCGCCATCTCGGCGCCCGTCACCCCCTCGAGCTGACCTCGGAACGGATCGGCGACATCTTCGTGGCCATGGGCTGGGAGATCGCCGAGGGTCCCGAGGTCGAGTCCGAGTGGTTCAACTTCGACGCCCTGAACCTGGGGGTGGACCACCCGGCGCGCCAGATGCAGGACACGTTCTTCGTCGACCCCCCCGATGCCGGTCTGGTTCTG
>JANOHS010000259.1:0-3435 GCA_031406655.1 Micrococcales bacterium | reverse complement strand
GGCGCGGCCCCTCGACGAGTTCTCAGTCAAGCGCAAGACCGTCATCAGTGAAGGCATTTCGACAAATCTCGGCCGGCTCAGCTGAGCAGGTCGGAGAAGAGGATGGTGGACAGATAACGCTCGCCGAACGACGGGATGATCACGACGATGAGCTTTCCCGCGTTCTCGGGCCGGCGGGCGACCTTGTCGGCGGCGGCGAGAGCAGCGCCGGACGAGATGCCGACCAGCAGGCCCTCCTCCTTGGCGGCCCGACGGGCCCAGTCGACGGCGGTCTCTGCGTTGATGTCGATGACCTCGTCGTAGACCTCGCGGTCGAGGATCTCCGGCACGAAGTTGGCACCGATGCCCTGGATCTTGTGGGGGCCGGGCGCGCCGCCGTTGAGGATCGGCGACTCCTCGGGCTCCACGGCGATGACCTGGATATCGGGGTTGCGGGACTTGAGAACCTGGCCGACGCCGGTGATCGTGCCGCCGGTGCCGATGCCCGCCACGAAGATGTCGACCGTGCCGTCGGTGTCCTTCCAGATCTCCTCCGCTGTGGTCTCGCGGTGGATCTGCGGGTTGGCCTCGTTGGCGAACTGGCGCGCCAGGATGGCCCCGCGCTCGGCGGCGATCTCCTCGGCCCTGGTGACCGCGCCCTTCATGCCCTCGGCGCCCGGAGTAAGGATGAGCTCGGCGCCGTAGGCGCGCAGCAGCGCCTTTCGCTCCTGGCTCATCGTCTCGGGCATGGTGAGCACCACGTCGTACCCGCGGGCGGCGCCTACCATCGCGAGCGCGATTCCGGTGTTGCCGCTGGTCGCCTCGACGATCGTCCCTCCCGCCCTGAGCTCGCCAGACCTCTCGGCGGCATCGACGATCGCCACGCCGATCCGGTCCTTCACGGAGCTGGCCGGGTTGTATAACTCGAGCTTGGCGGCGATGGTCGCTCCCGCACCCGCGCTCAGCCGGTTGATCCGGACCAGCGGGGTGTTACCGACGATGGCCGTGACGTCGTCATGAATGGGCACTTCAGAACCGCCTTCGTTGCGTGGTCGAGCGGAGGATCTGTTCTCTGACATCCACCGGGTAAACAAACCTACCGTTATCTCTGTTCCAAGCGCAGGTTATGCCCCAACACCACAGATCATCAAACCGGATCCCACATATGGCCGCGACACCCGTCACAACTTTGTCCGCGGGGCGACGTGGGGGCTGGTCCTCCGTACACTCCCCACCATGTCAGCACTGCAGATCGTTGCTCTCGTCATCAGCCTGACCGTGACGGTTGTGGCCGTGGCGTTGTTCGCCCGGATGATCGGCCGCTTCGTCGCCACCTTCAAGGTGGGCCAGCCCGACACCGCGCGCAGCAACCAGCCGGCGACCCGGACCATGACCCTTGTCCGCGAGGTGGTCGGCCACACGCGGATGTCACGAATGCCGGCCGTCGCCGTGGCGCACTGGTTCGTCATGGTCTCGTTCGGGCTGCTGTTCCTCACCCTGATCACGGCATACGGGCAGCTCTTCGATCTGCACTTCGCGCTGCCGCTGATCGGACGGTTCTTCCTGTACGAGTGGGCGACCGAGCTCATCTCGTGGGCATCGCTGGTGGGAATCGTGGTCCTGATGGTGATCCGTCAGCGGCAGCACCCCCGCTCGCTGGGCCGTCGCAGCCGGTTCTTCGCGTCCACGTTCTGGCAGGCCTACTACGTCGAGCTGACCATACTGGGCGTCGTCCTCTGCATCCTGACGTTGCGCGGGCTGGAGTACGCCCTGGGCACCGCGGGCGGCGAATGGTGGGCGACGGGCCTGCATTTCCCGCTGACCTTCTTCATCGGAAAAGCCTTCTCCGGTATGTCGATCGAAGCCCTGGAGGCTGCGGCGTACACCGTCGCGTCGCTGAAGATCCTGATCTCCATGGCGTGGATGATCACCGTCTCGGTCCAGCCGACGATGGGCGTGGCTTGGCACCGCTTCCTGGCCTTCTTCAACATCTGGTTCAAGCGCAACGCCGACGGCAGGACGGCGCTGGGTCCGCTCAAGCCGATGCTGGTCAAGGGCGAGCCCATCGACTTCGAGAACATGGAGGAGCTCGACGAGGACGCCGCCCTTGGTGTCGGCAAGGTCGAGGACTTCACCTGGAAGGGCCTGCTGGACTTCACCACCTGCACCGAGTGCGGTCGTTGCCAGGAGCAGTGCCCTGCCTGGAACACCGACAAGCCGCTCTCTCCCAAGATGCTGGTGATGGCGCTACGGGACCACGCCCATGCCAAGGCGCCGTTCCTGCTCGCAGCCGTCGGCGACCGCCCTGGCCTGCTCGAGGCCGATGGCACGCTGGCCACCATCTCCACGATGCCCCTGGTCGGCGATACCGGCTACGACATCGCCAACCCGACTTCCGCCTACAACCCCCACGGGCCCGACGCGGTCATCGACCAGGACGTGCTGTGGTCCTGCACCACCTGTGGTGCCTGTGTCGAGCAGTGCCCCGTCGACATCGAGCACGTCGACGCGATCCTGGACATGCGCCGATACCAGGTCCTGATCGAGTCCGCGTTCCCGTCCGAGCTCGGCGGCATGTTCAAGAACCTTGAGAACAAGGCGAACCCGTGGGGGATGTCCGCGCGCGCCCGGCTGGACTGGGCCAAGGACCTGCCCTTCGAGGTCAAGGTCCTGGGCACCGACATCGAGTCGCTGGACGAGGTCGACTACCTCTTCTGGGTGGGCTGCGCTGGCGCCTACGAGGACCGTGCCAAGAAGACCACCAGGGCCGTTGCCGAGCTGCTCGACACGGCCGGCGTGAGCTTCGCGGTCCTGGGCGACGGTGAGACCTGCACCGGCGACCCGGCCCGCCGCGCCGGCAACGAGTTCCTCTTCCAGATGCTCGCCCAGGCCAACGTCGAAGCGCTCAACGAGGCCGGGGCGACCAAGATCGTGGTCACCTGCGCACACTGCTTCAACACGATCAAGAACGAGTATCCGCAGGTGGGCGGCCAGTACGAGGTCATCCATCACACCCAGCTGCTCAACCGGCTCGTCCGTGACAAGTTGCTGATCCCGGTGGCTCGCCCGGACCGGGCCGACACCTCCGACGTGGCCTCGACCGCGCAGTCCGTGACCTACCACGACCCCTGCTACCTCGGTCGCCACAATGGTGTCTACGCCCCGCCGCGTGAGCTCATCGGAGCCCTGCCCGGTGTCGAGCTTCGCGAGATGCCACGATCGGGCGACAAGTCGTTCTGCTGCGGCGCCGGCGGGGCGCAGATGTGGATGGAAGAGAAGCTCGGCACCCGGGTCAACAACAACCGCGCCGCAGAGGCCGTCGCAACCGGCGCGGACCGTATCGCGGTCGGCTGCCCCTTCTGCTACGTCATGCTCGCCGACGGCCTGACCCAAAAACAGTCAGACACCAGCTCCCACGAAAACGTCGAGGTAGTCGACGTAGCCCAGATGCTCCTA
>JANOHS010000245.1:0-8554 GCA_031406655.1 Micrococcales bacterium | reverse complement strand
CCTCCATGCCGACCCGCAGGTGCCCACCGGAGGCGAGCGCGGCAGCCGCGATCGGGAGGTGGCTGCGGCCGATGGCGGTGGCCGACCAGGAGGTCACCTCGGCCGGCAGAGCCTGTATGCCGGACAGCAGGGCAGCCGGCGTGCCCGGCATACCGCCTGGGACCCCGGTGACGAAGTCGACATGCACCTTGCCCCCGAACGGCAACCCGAAGGCGTCGATCAGACGGCGTAGCGCCGCCACGTGACCGAGGTCGAACAGCTCGAACTCGGGCACGATCTCGCGCTCCTGGGCCAGCTGGTAGAGCTGGGCCATGAAGGGGTAGGGGTTGAGGAAGACGTCGTCGCCGAAGTTTGTGGTGCCGCAGGTCAGGCTGCAGGAGTCCGGCCCGGCGTCGAGGACGGTGAGGCGCCGATCGAGCGAATCATGAACGCTGCCACCAGTGGACAGCTGGACGACCAGCGTCGTCCGCTCGCGCACGGCCGCAACGGACTCGCGCAGAAGGACGGCATCCAGGGTGGGCCGGTGGTCGGCGTCGCGGACGTGGATGTGGATCAGGGACGCGCCCGCGGCCTCACAGGCGACTGCAGTCTCGACGAGCTCGGTCAGGGTCGTCGGCAGCTGGGGGCAGTCGGCCTTGGCGGTCTCTGCCCCGGTTGGCGCGACCGTGATCAGGGTCCCCGCGGCCGGGACCGAGGCTCGGGCAGGCCGGGAGGCGTCGTTGCTCATGGCCGACATCCTGTCAGCCGGGACTGCGGCGCCCCACCCTTGGTGGCGGGGGCCCACCGCGTCGTCGAGGTCGGGCCCGTACTAGCGATCCGTGTAGGCGCTCATCGCCGCGCGCAGGTTCTTGCCGGTGCGGGTGCGCTTGGTCAGCTCCAGGCCCAGGGCGGCCCGTAGCTCGCCGCCCTCCTCGGAGCGAGCACGGATGGCGCCCATGATCGAGTCCGCCACCTCGTGCACGTGGGGCGCCAGCTCGGAATGCAGCGAGCCGTGAGGCTTGGTGGCCGTCAACATGATGTTGGCCAGGATCTCTATCGGATCTGGTTGAACATTGCTCATTGGGCATCTCCTGCGGGAAGGTTCGGATGGAGCCAGCCTGAGTGGACCGCCCGTTCCCCGATCGGCATGGAGCTAAGCAGATCCCCCGGCCCACAGGCGACGCGCGAGGTCGTCCGAGCGGCATTCTACGTTGCCGCCGCAGACTGCCAACGACGATCCAGCCTCTCAGAGCTGGTCCGTGCGCCGAACATGCTCCGCGAAGGACTCGAGAGCGTCCCGCCAGTAACCCTCCAGCCACACCCGCAAGGGGTCCAGGCCGTCGGGGGTGAGGTGATAGACGTTCCTGGTGCCCTGCTTCTGGTAGTCAACGACGCCAACGCCCTGCAGAACGCGCAGGTGCTGGGAGACCGCGGGACGACTCACCGGGAGCACGGCGGCGAGCTCGCCCACTGAGGCGGGACGGCGTCGCAGCGCTTCCAGGATCTGCCGGCGGGTTGGGTCGCCCAGCGCTTCGAGGACAGCGCCGTTCGGGTCAAGATCGGGTGCGGCCTTGCCCATGATGGGAGCCCTACGAGCTCTCACCCGCCTGCGCGAGCTCGACGAAGGGAGCCAGCACGAGGTCCCAGCCGGTGTCGTAGCCCTGCCGTGCCTCGGAGCCGTCAGCGCGGATCTCCCATCCCGTGTGGGTCAGGGTGACCAGCGTCGCCTGCTTGCCGGGCCTGAAGGTGACGGACACCTGCGTCGCGTCGGTCTCGGGTCGTCCCGGGTGCCAGGAGAAGGCGATCTGGTGCGGTGGCGCCCAGCTGCTGATCGTGCCCCACGTCGCCCGGGAGCCGTCGGACACCACCTCGACGATCTGGCCCCCGAGCCGGCAGTCCATCTCGACCGTGCGGGCCTCGGTCCCGCCGACCGAGTGGCTCGCGAGCGGCCACCAGGCGTTGATCTGGCTGGTGAAGAGCTCGAATGCCCTTTCCACGGGACAGGGCACGGTCACGCTCTTGACAACAGGGGCAGTCGTGGAGCTGTAAGTCATCGTTCCTCCTCCTGACGGGGACTGGCGCATTGGTAAGTCAACGCTTACCGTAAGTGAACACGCACCATTCCCCGGAAGTCAAGAGGTGCTCTCGGCCCATACCGAGATACCAGCGGGTAGGGGACGCAGGCCGGGAACGGGCCCGGGCGCCGGACTGTGAAGCCAGCCCGCGCGCCACCTCGAACGAACTCATGCCCGGTAACCAGTTCCAGCATGACCTCCGGCCGTAGGCGGCGCGCTGACGGATGTCGGGGGGATGGGGCGGGAGCGGGCCCGGGCAGGGGGTCCGCGGACCCGCTCCCTGAGGGTGGCGGGTTAACGGGCTCCGCCGCCCAGCTGTGAGGTTCTCTGAACATCTCTGGCCGTCTCTTGACCAGCTGTTGACTACCTGCCCAGCGTCCCGAATGTGGCTGCGGCGCACGGTGGAAATGGAGGTGATATGACGGAGATCACGTCGAAGATATGGACCTGATGTCCGGTTTTGAGCTAAACGCGGACCCTGAGTGGGTGGTCCCGCCCGCGACACGTCGCTACTGGCGATGTTCTGCCAGCGGCCGCCTCGCCGAGGCGGGTGTGACGGCACCAGCGAGAAGTACCTGTTCGATGAGACGCGACTCGATGTCGGCGGCGACTTCCGGACGGCTGTACAAGAAGCCTTGCCCCAGCTGGCACCCCAGGGCGATCAGCTTCTGACTCTGCTCAGCGCTCTCGATCCCCTCGACGACGAGCCCGAGCTCCAGGGTCTTGGCGACCTGGATGATGGCTTCGATCATCGGGCCATGGTCGCTCGGGGTCTCCAGGTCGTCGACGAAGGACTTGTCGAGCTTGAGGATGTGGATGGGGAAGTGGCGCAGGTAGCCGAGCGCGGAGTAGCCCGTGCCGAAGTCGTCCAGGGCAAACAGCACACCCATCGCGCCGATCTCGGTGAGGATCTCAGCCACGCCGTCGTCTTCGATCAGCAGGCTCTCGGTGAGCTCCAGAACCAAGGTGCGCTCAATGATCGGGTGCCGCGCCAGCGCATCCGAAACCGTTGCGGCGAAACCGGGCTCACGGAACTGGCGAGCAGAGACATTGACGCTCATCCGAAGCGGCGGGTCCATCGGATAAGCCTGCTGCCACGCGTGTGCCTGCTCGACGGCATGCCGAAGCACCCACTCCCCCAGCGGCACGATCAGGCCCGACTCCTCAGCGTCGGCGATGAAGTCGCCAGGTGGTATGACGCCACGGACCGGGTCCTCCCAGCGGACCAGGGCCTCGAACCCGACGATCCGCAGCGACTCCAGGTGGACGATGGGTTGGTAGGCGAGTCCGAACTGCTCGTCGTTGATCGCCAGCCTCAGGTGCTCGTGTCGCGATGTCCGGTCCACGAGGTCGGCCCTCAACGCATCACGG
Source organism: Micrococcales bacterium (assembly GCA_031406655.1). Classification (GTDB taxonomy): domain Bacteria; phylum Actinomycetota; class Actinomycetes; order Actinomycetales; family Dermatophilaceae; genus UBA4719. The sequence continues at coordinate 5,129 of JANOHS010000245.1, read as the reverse complement.
AAGAACCGGAAGCCGCCCTTGAACGAGGCTTTGGTCTCGTAAAGGGCCAGGTCCGCCAGCTTGAGGAGCTCGCTGGCGTCGGTGCTGTTCTCGCTGGTGGCGATCCCGATGCTGACCCGCACCGAGATCTTCTCTCCGTCCAGCTCCATCGGCTCGCGGAGCTGCTTCTGGATGCGCCCCGCCAGCGCCTCGAGCTCGTCGGGGGTGGAAGCGCCCTCCACCAGAAGGGCGAACTCGTCGCCGCCGAGCCTTGCCGCGCTGTCCCCCGACCGGATCGAGGTGGCGAGGATCTTCGCGACACGTTTGAGCACCATGTCTCCGAAAGCGTGTCCCCGAGTGTCGTTGATGCCTTTGAACTCATCGACATCGAGGAACATCACGGCGACCAGAGTGCTCAGGCGGGCTCCGCGACGCAGCGCGTGCTGAAGCCTGTCGACGAACAGCACCCGGTTCGCCAGCGACGTCAGGCTGTCGTGAAAGGCGCGATGCTTGAGCTCCCGCTCCATGTCCCGGCGTTCGGTGACGTCCCGGATGGTGAGCACCAGGCCCTTCACGTCGGGGTCGTCCAGCAGGTTGCTGCACACGACCTCAGCATCGATCCACCGACCGTCCTCGCACAGCAGGCGCCAGTCGGCCTTGGTGTCGCGATGGACGCCGTATCGACGCATCCTGTCGAGCATCGACATGGAGCGGGCGCGGTCGCCCGGATCCAGCAGATGCTCGATCGGCCGGCCGGCCAGGGCGGAAGCGTGGTAGCCGAGAACACGGGTGACCGACGGCGTCTGGTAGGCGATCAGGTTGTCGTCTCCGACGACGAGGATGACGTCGGAGGCGTTCTGGATCAGTGACCGGAAATGCGCCTCACTGGCCCGTAGGCGAACCTGCTGCGCGAGGGCGATCCGCTGCAAGGAAAGTGCCACCTTGAAGCTGAGGGCCTGGATCGGGTCCTGCATCAGAACGAGCCGCCTGGGGTCACCGGCCACGAGCACTACTCCCATGAGCGACTCGCCCGAGCGCAAGGGCAGCACGAGGGCGGTCGACCCTGTCGGGACCGGGCCGGGGAACAACGTCGCCACGGATGCTGCGTCCACCAGCGCCGGGTCGAACCCTTTGAGGGCACCGACCGTTTCCGGCTCGAAGGAGGACATCGGGGCCCGGACTCCGCTCTCGATGCTGCGGAACTCGTTGCCCTCGAACAGTGCCACTCCGAGGCCGAGCTCGGACTGGCCGGGGGTCAGCTGGCACAGCGCGGCGCGCACCGCCTCCGCAACCAGCCCCTCATCGCTGGCGGCGACCAGCGCGGCGCCCGCGGCCCGCAAGGTTCGCTCACGGGCCATTCCCTGCTGCTGGCCGTGTACCACTCCCCAGATGCGGGTCATGACCAATGCGAAGAGCACGGCGGAGGCGCCGGGGTGCAACATGTCGGCGTGGTCGTGTCCGAGCAGCACCTGGACGATCGCGTCAACCGGGGCAACGAGCGAAGCCGCCGCGATCAGCAGCAGCCGGATGCGCCCGATGTCTGCCCGTTTCGGTGGCAGGGGCCGCGTCAGCTCCGCCATCGAGGGGTCGAGCGCGGCCGCGCCGAGCAGGACGTAGAAGAGGACCCAGCCCCCGTCGACCGGACCGCCGATCGGCCAGGTGCCGTTGAGCTGTATGAGGCCGTAAGTCACGTCGGCGATCAGGAGCCCCGCGGACGCGACGGTCAGCATCTGCAGCGACCGGGTACGGAAGCCCCCCGCGCACAGAAGCCCGGCCAGCAGCGCGAGCAGCAGCACATCCCCGAGCGGGTATGCCACCGAGACCAGCTTGTGCACCAAGGTGATCTCACCATTGCGGACCGACGGCTCGATCAAGTAGATCCACGAGAGCAGACCCAGCCCCACCGTGATGATCAGGGCGTCGAGCATGCTGGAACGGTCGGCCCACGGCGTCCGGGAGCGAATGAACGTGTACAGCGCGGTCGCACACAGCGGGTACATCGCCAGGTTGAATACATCGGCATACGACGGGAACGGGTTGTCCTGGTGCAGCACCGAGGTGAGGACGTTGTAGAGGAGGTCACCGGCGGCGAACGTCGTGAGCGCCGCGGCCAGCAGGTACCAGGGAAGCGGCTGATCGGGTCGGTTTCGTCGTACGCCGACCAGGATCGCGAGCACGCTGCTCAGACCCAGCCCCGCCCACAGCGGGGTGGAGCGGCCCGGGGTGGTGAAGTAGGCGATGGTCAGCCCTGCCGCCCACAGCAGGTAGAGGACCAGCGGCCACCGCTGGGACAGGCCGGAGGTGTGCGGCCAGCTCCGTAGCGCAGCGATCCTCGCCCCCAGAAGGGGTGGCCTCTCGGCTCCACGAAGGCTCATGCGCAAACCCCCGTGTCCAGCAAGAGCAGCCCGGTAACCGCTACCAAGCAACGTACTGTCCGCAGGTCAGGCGGATATGGGTTCAGGGCAAATCCTGACCTCCAGCAGGGGAAAGCCCGCCCGATGGGACGATGCGTCTCTGGACCAAACGGACGATGAAGCTTCGGGGCCGGGGCAGGCACTGGTCATACAGGAGTGGCAGAGTGCGCGGCAGGTCCGCCCAGGGCGTGGGCGAGATGCGACAATCGGCACGGCATACCGCCCTGGCCACCGACTTGTCCGACATACATAGGAGAGCCACCCAGATGCGTCCAGACGTCTCCAAGAAGCTTGCGGCCACCGCCCCCAAGAAAAGCCCGAGCCGGGCCATCATCGGCACGGTCGTTGCCGCCGTCCTGGTGGTGGGTGTGGTGGTCGCCATCCTGATCGGCAGCAGCAGCAAGGGTGGCGACGACGCAGGCGGCTCCGGCCTGCCCGCCGGTGTGGTGGGGGGCAAGGGTGGCGGCATCCTGGCGAACGCTGCGCCGGCCAAGGCCAGCGCGCCGACGCTCGAGATCTACTCCGACTACCAGTGCGCGACCTGTGCCCGATTCGAGGCGGTCTTTGGCGCCACGCTCGCCGAGCTGACCACCGCCGGCGACGTGAAGCTGATCCTGCACACCATGTCCTTTGTGGACACCAACCTCAAGAACGACTCCTCGCGCCGGGCCGCCAACGCGGCTGCCTGCGCCGCCGACGCCGGGAAGTTCCAGGCGTTCAACTCGGCGGTATTCGCCGGACAGCCGGCCGAGGAGGGCACCGGCTACACCGACGCGCAGCTCACCGAGTTCGCCGGCACCGCTGGCATCACGGGCGCCGCGCTGACGACCTGGCAGGAGTGCACCTCCTCGGGTAAGTACGCCCAGTACGTCACCGACGTGCAGGCGACCAGCGAGAAGGCGGGAGTGTTCGACACTCCGACTGTGAAGCTGAACGGCAAGACCATCAACGAGACGCTGTCGACACCGGAGTCCCTGGTCGCACAGATCACGGCCGCCACGAGCTGATGGCCCTGCTGTTCGCTCTTGCTAACATTACTTACTGAAAGTATTGTTAATGACATGACATTGAGTGGCAGGCCGCTGCTGGACACCCGGCCGGACCAGGTGCTCTTCGTCGGTCGCGTCGATGAGATGGGTCGCGTTCGCGCCGCGCTGGCCCTGGGCCTGAACTGCCTCGTCGTGGGCGAGCGGGGGATCGGGAAGACCTCTCTGGTGCGGGCTTTGATGTTTCGCACCCGACAGGGCCCGGATCCTGACGACCATCCCGTGCCAGAGCTGCTCTACGTCAAGGGCGCCGGGGCCGAAGGCGCGCCCGAGCTTCTCAGCCGGGCTGCCGATGAGCTGGCCCGGCATCGCGGCGACCCGCGGCCTGGGCCCTCGATCACCCGAGGCACGGAGTCGATGGGTGTTGCGTCGGAGCTGATCGCGGAGCTTGGTGAACGAGCCGGTGGCCGCCACGTCGTCATCGCCTTGGACGACGTGCCTGCCAGCGCCGGCAACGCACTGTTCGGGACGCTGAGAGATGAGCTCTGGTCGATCGAGATGCGTTGGCTGGTAACGGTTTCGACCGCCGACGTGGGCGCTCTGATGCGGCCGCCGGCGGATGCGTTCTTCGAGTCCCGGATCGAGCTCGGACCGCTGCCGCTGGGGGACTCGATCGAGATCCTGAGACTTCGGATGGGGGAGGTGCCGGACCAGGTGTTGGAGGAGGCGGCGGCGATCGGCGGCGGGAACCCACGCCGACTGCTTGACGTGGCGCGGGAGCTCGACGGCGACTACTCGAAGTGGTCGGCCTTCTCCTCGGCCGCGGCGGATCGCGAGAAGGCACTGGCCGCCCTGGGCAGGTCGGCGCACATGCTGGCGACCGAGCTCGAGGCATTGGGTGGAGCCAGCGCCTCCGACGACCGGCTGCTCAGCCGGATGGGGTGGACCAGGCCGCGGGCGGTGCAGGTTCTGGCTGAGATGGAGAAGGCCGGCCTGGTCACGGCGAGCAGCGAGAAGACCGGACAAGGTCGGCCCAAGAAGGTCTACCAGGTGGTATCGACGGCGCAGTTCCTGCAGCGTCGACTCCACCCACAGGGGCAGGCGGGGTGAGCCGCGAGTCGCTGGCGAGGCTGCAGGAGGCCCACGCGTTCAACCCGGCGCCGCTGCGGGGTGAGCTCCACGAGCTTCATGTCCCGTTCGACGAGATGACCGGTGGTCGCGGGTGTGAGCAGTCCCTCGGCGACGCCCTGCGTCGTGGCGAGCGGGTGGCCCTGGTTGGCATCAGCGGGGCGGGCAAGTCGAGCGTGACGCAGAGCGTGCTCGGACCCATGGTGGAAGGCTTGGCGCCGCTGCCGATCACCGTGGCGATCGAGAGGCCCGAGATCGCCCGGGACCCGGCGGAGTTCGCTGGGCACGTGGTGCGGCTGGTGGAGCAGTGGGTGGCGGGCGCCCTGCCCAAGCAAGCGCGCCGCGGCCGCGAGATCACGACGGCGGGCAGGTCGCGCGGGCGGACCAGCAGCCAGCGGTTCAGCATCGCGCCCGGGTGGCTGTCCGCGAAGCTCGAGCTCGCCTACGAGCTGCAGCAGGCCAGCGCGCAGATCCCGCTCACGAGCGGCCAGCGCGTGGAACAGGCACGACAGCTGCTGGACCTGATCCGGGCCGAGGGTCTGCAACCGGTGCTGGTGCTGGACGACACGGACAAGTGGCTCAACACGACCTGGCAGCCGAACGCCGCTACCGTTCGGGCGGC
>JANOHS010000032.1:0-5980 GCA_031406655.1 Micrococcales bacterium | reverse complement strand
ATGGACGAGAGCTGGAAGAAGAGCTCGTCGATCAAAGGCAGGGCGATCAGCAGCGAGGTGTCCTTGACCATGGCGATGGCCTCGTTGCCGGTGGGGGGCACGATGACCCGCATCGCCTGGGGCAGCACGATCCGGAGCATGGTCTTGCCGCTGTTCATGCCCAGCGCCTGGGCGGCCTCCGCCTGACCCTTGTCGACGGAGAGGATGCCGGCTCGGGCGATCTCGGCCATGTAGGCGGCCTCCGACAGGCCGAGGCCGAGGACGGCGCCGAACAGACCGGAGAACAGCTCGTTGGCGTTGAGGGTCGCGAACCGCAAGCTGCCGTCCATACCGAGCAGCGCCATGATCTCCGTGTCGAACGGGACCCCGAGACCGAGTCCCTTCTGGAAGAGGATTCCCAGCGCACCCATCGTGGTCAGCAGGACCAACCGCGGGATCCCCCGGAAGAACCAGGTGAAGGTCCAGGCCACTCCTGAGAGCACCGGGTTCGGCGACAGCCGCATGACAGCCATCAGGACGCCGCCCGATACGCCGACGATCATCGAGAGTGCCGTGGTGAGCAGGGTGCCGACGTACAGACCGTGCAGCACGGGGGACTGCACCATGGCCTTGAACACGAACGGCCAGTCGAACGCTTCGTTGGTGAAGATCAGGTTCGCCAGCATGGCGGCCAGAACGGCGATCACCGCGATGGCGACCCATCGCCCCGGATGCCGGACAGGCCGGGCCTCAATGAGTCCCGGCCGGTCAGTGGAGGGGGTCAAGCTCACGGGTTGACCGCGAAGTCGCCGATCGCACCAGCCTCGGCGCCCCAGATGGTGAGCGTCTTCTTGTAGTCACCTGATGCGTCCATCGACTTCAGGGCGTCGACAATGGCCTGGGCGAAATCGGTTTCGGACTTGGGCAGGACGTAGCCATAGGGGGCCGCGTCGTAGACGTCGCCGATCGACTCGATCTTGCTGTCGGACTGCTTGATCGCGTAGCCGACGATCGGGGAGTCGGCCAGCATGGCATCGGCCTTGCCGCTCACCAACGCGGCGGTGGCCTGGTCCTGGCCGGTGTAGACCTGAACGTCCAGTGGCTTGCCTGCTGTGGTGCACGCCTTGACCTTGGCCGGCAGGTCCTCCTCCGCCTGCACGGTGCCCTTCTGGACGGCCACCTTGATGCCGCAGGGGTTCTTCGGGTCGATCTTCTTCGGGTTACCCGGTGCTGCTGCCCATTGGGTGCCGGCGCTGTAGTAGCTCACCATGTTGGCTTGGCCCTTGCGCTTGTCGTTGATCGTGAAGCTCGAGACACCGATGTCGAACTTGCCAGCGTCGACGCCGATGATGATCGAGTCGAAATTGGCCGGCTGCCATTCGACGGTGACACCAAACTTCTGCGCGACGGCGTTGAACAGGTCGACGTCCCAGCCCTTGACGGTCTTCCCGTCGGCGTCGAGGTACTCGTTGGGGGCATAGGACGCGTCCACGCCGACGACGATCTTGCCGGCGGCCTTGATCTTGGCGGGCAGCTTGTCGGCGAGGCTGGCTTCCTTGGTCTGTGACACGGTCGCCTTCGGGGTGGCGTCCGACGTGGAGAGCGAGTCGGAACCGCAGGCGCTCAGAGCTAGGCCCACTATCGCAACGCTCGCGGTGAGCATGATCGCGGGGGACAGACGTCGTGCCATTTGAGGGGTTCCTTCCACACACAGGCCGGACAACAGAGGACTTGTGCATACTGCCACCACTGGCAACCCATGGGGACGAAAGTCACAAAGTTGTGATCGTGCTGGTTTTCGCGCTGTTCTGTGGCACCATGTATGTCTGCGGGTAACCCTCGCGACGCGTAGATGTGGCCGACACCCTGGCTTCTGATGTTGATGTTGCCGTTTGTAGGTGTGCCACTCCCCGTCGAAAAGGTGATCGTGACGATGACTGCCAACCCGTCATACCCCCAGTCCTTCTGTTTTGACCCCAGCGACCCGGTCTTCCGCGCGCACGAGGGCGGCAAGCTGGAGGTCGTCGCCACCAAGGAGCTGCGTGACAGCGCCGACCTGGCCCTGCTGTACACCCCTGGCGTTGCTGATGTCTCGCGGGCGATCGCGGCGGACCCGTCACTGGCCGCGCACTACACGGGCCGGGGCAACACCGTTGCGGTGATCACCGATGGCACGGCGGTGCTGGGTCTTGGCGATATCGGTCCCCTGGCCGCCCTGCCGGTGATGGAGGGCAAGGCGGTGCTCTTCAAACGCTTCGCCGGGATCGATGCGGTGCCGGTGTGTCTGGAGACCGGCACCGTGGAGGAGCTGGTGGAGGCGATCGTGCGTCTGGCGCCGACGTTCGGCGGGATCAACCTGGAGGACATCTCGGCACCGCGCTGCTTCGAGATCGAGCGTCAGCTCCGCGAGAGGTTGGACATCCCGGTGTTCCACGACGACCAGCACGGTACGGCGATCGTCGTGCTGGCCGCGTTGGTCAATGCGGCTCGGGTGGTCGACAAGGACCTGACCTCGATGCGTGTGGTCATCTCGGGCGCCGGGGCTGCCGGCGTGGCGGTGGCCAACATCATCCTGCGCGCGGGGGTCGGGGATGTGGTGGTCTGCGACTCCCGCGGGATCGTCTCCCCCACGCGCTCTGACCTGGTCGAGCACAAGCACCGGCTCGCGGCCACGACCAACCCGCGCGGCCTCTCCGGTTCGGTGGGCGCGGCCCTGGTGGGGGCGGATGTGTTCATCGGGGTGTCCGGTGGGCAGGTGGCTGAGGTCGACATCGCCCGTATGGCGCCGCGGTCGATCATCTTTGCCCTGGCCAACCCAGATCCTGAAGTTGACCCGAAGGTGGCGGCCAGGCACGCGGAGGTCATTGCCACAGGACGCTCGGACTTCCCGAACCAGATCAACAACGTGCTGGCGTTCCCGGGCGTGTTCCGGGGAGCGTTCGACTCCGGAGCCCCGCAGATCACTGAGGCGATGAAGGTGGCTGCGGCACGGGCGATCGCGGGGCTGGTGGCCGAGCCGACGGCGCAGGAGATCGTCCCGAGCGTCTTCGACGAGCGCGTCGCCCCGACCGTGGCAGCCGCGGTGGCAGCCCTCGCCTGATCGTGCCTGTCAGGCGCCGGCGGCGAGCTCGGCGTAGTAACGGACGCACTCGTCATACCGGGGCAGGAGTCCCTGTGCGGCAGCTTCGTGCAGCGACGGTGCCGCGACGTCCCTGGCCGAGAGCACCGGGGTGATGCCCTCGGGCATGGTGAGGCCGATCTCGGGGTCGAGGGCGTTGATGGCGTGCTCGCGTGCCGGGGCGTAGGTGGCGGAGCAGAGATACATGACCGTTGAGTCGTCCTGCAGCGAGCAGATGGCGTGGCCCAGGCCTTCGGCGAGATAGATGGCGCGGAGGTCGACGGTGTCGAGCACCGTGCTGTCCCACTGGCCGAACGTCGGGGATCCCACCCTGATGTCGATGACGAAGTCGACGAACGACCCGGACAGGGCGGTGATGTACTTCGCCTGCGACGGAGGCACATCGGCGAAGTGCACCCCCCGGATCGTGCCTCGCGAGGACACGGACACATTGGCCTGGATGACGTCCAGGCGGTGCCCGATGGCGTCGGCGAGACGGTCGCCGCGGAAGGACTCGAGGAACAGGCCGCGGTCGTCGGGGAACTGCCGTGGCGTGATCTCGAAGGAGCCCTCGACCTTCAGCGCACGGATGTCCATCAGGTGCGGGTCCTTCCCTCGGCAAGGACGCTGTGCATATAGGTGCCGTAGCCGCTCTTGACGAGCTTGTCGGCCAGATCGGAGAAGTCGGCGTCGCTCAGCCATCCGTTGCGCCAGGCGATCTCCTCGACGCACCCGATCTTGCGTCCCTGTCGGGCTTCCACGACGTAGACGAACTGGCTGGCCTCCAGCAGGCCCTTGAAGGTGCCGGTGTCGAACCAGGCCGTGCCGCGCGGCATGACCGTGACGGTGAGGTCACCTCGCCGGAGGTAGGCCTCGTTGACGCCGGTGATCTCGAGCTCGCCGCGGGAGCTGGGCCGCAGGTTCCGGGCGATCTCGATGACGTCGTTGTCGTAGAAGTACAGCCCGGGGACCGCGTAGCTCGACTTGGGCTGGCTCGGCTTCTCCTCGATCGACAGCACCCGGCCCTGGTCGTCGAACTCGACCACGCCGTAGGCGCTCGGCTCGGAGACGTGGTGGGCGAACACGTGCCCGCCACTGAGCTCGGAGTTCTCGCGCAGTGACGTGCCCAGACCCGTCCCGTAGAAGATGTTGTCGCCGAGGACCAGTGCCACGGTGTCCTGGGCGATGAAGTCGGCGCCGATGATGAAGGCCTGTGCGAGTCCGTCGGGACTGGCCTGCGTGGCGTACGAGATCTCGATGCCCCACGCCGAGCCGTCGCCGAGCAGCCGCTCGAACTGGCTCAGGTCCTGCGGGGTCGTGATGACCATGACCTCGCGGATCCCGGCCATCAGCAGTGTTGAGAGCGGGTAGTAGACCATCGGCTTGTCATAGACCGGCATGAGCTGCTTGCTGATGCCGCGGGTGATCGGATGAAGTCGCGTCCCGGAGCCCCCGGCGAGGATGATTCCCTTCATGGAAGGGCAGGTTATCGCCCTCGGCGGATCTGCCCTGCCTGGCCACTTCGGTCAGCGTCCTCCGATAGCCTCGCCGAATGCGCAACCTGCCGTTGGGGCCAGACAGATGAGCCGTTGGCTGGTTGTTGGCGCCGCAGGGATGCTGGGGCAGGATTTGGTCACAGCACTGGGCGAGACCCCCGGTGCTCACGAGGTGACCGCCGTCGACCGCGACGAAGTGGACATCATCGATCCAGACGCCTGTCTCGAGATCGTGTCGGGTCATGATCTCGTGGTCAACGTTGCCGCTTGGACCGCCGTTGATGAAGCGGAAAGCCATGAAGCACAGGCTTTTTCGGTGAACGCAGTCGGGGCTGCGAACCTGGCACGCGGTTGCTCGGCGGCGGGGTCGCGCATGGTTCAGGTGTCCACCGACTACGTCTTCGCTGGTGATGCCACCACTCCGTACGCCGAGGACGCACCGCTCGCGCCGCGGTCGGCCTACGGGCGGACCAAGGCGGCAGGGGAGTGGGCAGTGAGGACGCATCTGCCCTCGGACTCGTGGGTGGTGCGAACGGCGTGGCTGTATGGCGCCCACGGGCCGAACTTCGTCAAGACGATGGCGCGGTTGGCCGCTGAGAGGGACACGATCTCAGTGGTCGACGACCAACGTGGGCAGCCGACCTGGACCGTCGACCTGGCGCACGCGATCGTGCGAATGGTCGAGGCGCAGGCGCCGTTCGGCACCTATCACGGCACATCGTCGGGGGAGACGACCTGGTTCGACTTCGCCCGAGCGATCTTCGCCGAGCTGGGTCTTGACCCTGCGCGGGTGAGTCCCACGACCACCGGCGCCTTCCCGAGACCGGCTCCGCGACCGGCATACAGCGTGCTCGCGCACGAGGCCTGGGCGCAGGCCGGACTTCCCGGGCTGCCGGACTGGCGCCAGGCGCTGGCCGAGGCGCTGCCGTCGGTGGTCCCCGCTCCTGACTAGTGTCGGAGCATGCTCGCCGCCTACGCCGTCAGTCAGTCGTCCTCGGATCCACTCTCAGGGTTGGTGATCGGCCAGCGTCCTGATCCAGTCGTGCGGCCGGGGTGGTCGGTGGTCAAGCTGCGGGCTGCCGGGCTGAACCACCACGACGTGTGGTCCCTGCGCGGTATCGGGCTCCCCGCCGAACGGCTGCCGATGATCCTTGGCTGTGACGGCGCCGGCGTCGACGAGTCCGGCAACGAGGTGATCATCCACGCGGTTCTGCCCTCTGATGGCTGGGCCGGGGACGAGACCCTCGACCCCGCGCGGACCCTTCTGTCCGAGCTGTATGACGGAACGCTCGCCGAGTACGTCGCGGTGCCTTCGCGCAACCTTGTCCCCAAGCCGGTCGGGCTCCCGTTCGAGCACGCGGCGTGTCTGTCCACGGCCTGGCTGACC
>JANOHS010000182.1:0-5833 GCA_031406655.1 Micrococcales bacterium | reverse complement strand
GCCACCACCGCCGAGCCGCCAAGGGATGCCACCAGGACCGAGCGAGGACGGTCACCGCCGGATACGCGTTCGATCCCGGCCTCACGCGAGAGCGTCACGGCCTGGCGTACCTGGGCTCCCGCCGTCGCCAACGCGATCAGGGTCTGGTGGGAGTCGCACGTTGCGATGCGCTCAGGGTCGTTCAGGAGTGCTTCGTCGAGGGAGGGTGCCATTGGCCTGACTGCCGAATCAGTCTGCGAGCGAACGGGACTCATCGACCAGTAGCACCGGGATGCCGTCGTCGATGCGATATGCCAAGCGACACTCGGCATTGGTGCAGTGCAGCTCGGGGCCGCTCGGGCCCGTGCCGTCGGAGAGCGTGGACCGGCACTTCGGGCAGCGCAGGATCTCGCGCAGCCACGGCTCGATCTGGTGATCCAGGGGGGCAGTGGCGTTGGCGGCCTGGGTCTTTTCGGTCATCGGCTTCTTTCCTCGCACAGTCGACAGGACATCATCGCGCACTCGCGCCATTGTTGCCTCGTCCGCGGCCTCGACATTGAGCCGCAGCAGCGGTTCGGTGTTGCTGGCCCGCAGGTTGAACCACCACATCGGGGCCGCGAGGTGGCTCACCGTCATACCGTCCAGCTCGTCGAACTCCACGTCCTGGCCCTTTGCCCACGCCCGCACGTCGGCGGTGGCGGCGCCGGCATCGGCGACGGTCGAGTTGACCTCGCCGGACGCGGCATAGCGGGTGAACCGCGCGACCATCTCGGAGATGGGGCGCGGCTGCTCGCCGAGGGCGGCCAGGACGTGCATCGCCGCGAGCATGCCGGTGTCGGCGAACCAGAAGTCGCGGAAGTAGTAGTGAGCCGAGTGCTCGCCGCCGAATACCGCCTGGTGGCGCGCCATCTCGCCCTTGATGAACGAGTGTCCGACCCGGGTGCGAACGGCGGTACCGCCGGCTTCTTCGATGATCTCGGGCACCGCCGCGGACGAGATCACGTTGTAGACGATCGTCGCGTCCCGGCCCGCCGCACGCTCCTTGGCGATCTCGCGGGTCGCCACCAGGGCGGTGATCGTCGACGGGGTGACCGGCTCGCCGCGCTCGTCGACCACGAAGCAGCGGTCCGCGTCACCGTCGAAAGCCAGCCCGAGGTCGGCGCCGTGGGCGATCACCGCCGCCTGGAGATCGCGCAGGTTCTCCGGGTCCAGCGGGTTGGCCTCGTGGTTGGGGAACGTCCCGTCCAGCTCGAAATACAGAGGTATGACGGTCAGCGGCAGCGCGGGTAGCCCGCCGTCGGTGCCCAACACCGCCGGGACGGTGTGACCGCCCATGCCGTTGCCGGCATCGACGACCACGGTCAGCGGCCGGATCCCGCTGAGGTCGACCAGCCCCCGCAGGAAGCTCGCGTAGTCGCCCAGGACGTCGCGTTCGCTGATGGTCCCGAGGTCGGGCGGGGTCAGGTCGGGCGGCGTCCCGGCATCGAGCAGCGACTGGGCCAGGTCGCGGACCTCGCCCAGCCCGCTGTCCTGGCCGACCGGGCGGGCGGCGGATCGGCACAGCTTGATGCCGTTGTACTGCGCAGGGTTGTGGCTGGCGGTGAACATCGCGCCGGGGACGTCGAGCGAGCCGCTGGCGTAGTACAGGCCGTCGGTGGAACACAGACCGATGAGCGTGACGTCCAGGCTGTGCTGGGCCGCGCCGCGCGCGAAGGCCCGCGACAGGTCGGGCGAGGACGCACGCATGTCGTGTCCGACGACCATCGAGGTCGCACCATCAGGGCGGGCAACGACCTGGGCGAAGGCGGAGCCGATCGCGAAGGCGACGGCGTCGTTCAGCTGCTGGGGCACCAGGCCGCGCACGTCATACGCCTTGATGAAGTCAAACAGCCGGGGCGCGCTCATGCGCCAGAGCCTATCTATCGCGAAGGATGCGCAGGTGGCGACGACGGCCGGTCTCGATGATGCCGTTTGTCTCCGCCTCCGATGAGGCTCCGACCGCGGCCACCGGACCGGTTCCCAGCCGGGGCCGGCCGGCCTCACGCACCGCATCGGCCAGGGCAAGCAGGTCGTCCTTGGTGGGGCCGGGGTCCACGAACTCCGTTGCGAGGCGGATGACCTCCCAGCCGAGGGGGACGGTCTGGCCCTCCGCGTGCACGGCGCACAGGTCATAGGTGTGAGGCTCGGCGTAGGTCGCCAACGGCCCCAGGACCGCGGTCTGGTCGGAGTAGACATAGGTCAACGTCGCGACCGCGCCGCCGGAGCAGGCAGTCCGGGAACACTGGCGCGACAGACTCACGGCCCGACTGTATTCCCCTGTGCCGACGTCGGGCCCACACCACGCCGTAAGGTGGCGCCATGACCCCCGCGAGCGCACCTCATCGCTCTCGCCGGGACCGTCACGGCCGTGGACGGCGTGGCCCGATGGCCTGGCCCCCCGTGCCGGGGATGGCGACCCGGGCCGAGCAGTTCGACGAGCTCGTCCTGGACGCCGCCGCCCGCCTCGAGCACCGGGCCGGGAAGGCGTTCGGCGACGTGGAGTTCGCGGTGGAGGACGTGCCACCCAGTGACCCCGCCCCGTGGGAGGCCTCCGACGTGCCCCTTGGCCGCCTGTTCGCGGCAACGGGCAAGATGCGACCGCGCATCGTGGTCTACCGCCGGCCGGTCGAGACCCGGGCCACCGACGCCCGCGAGCTCGCAGCCCTGATCAACGACGTGGTCGTCGAGCAGGTGGCCTCGATGCTTGGCGTCGACCCGCGCGACCTCGACGCCGGGTACGACCCCGAGGACGACTAGCAGCCTCTACCGGTCACACGGCCCTCGCCGACATTGACCACAGCCGCCCGTCGATGGTGACCGCCCAGATCTCGCCGGCGAAGTCCTCTCCGAACGACGTGAGCTGTCCGGGGCGGAACAGAAGGCCCTGGCTCTTGAGCGCGCCGCGGAAGGCGTAGACCCAGACCCGGCCGCTGTTGAAGTCGCCGAAGACGTAGAGGTTGCGCATGATCGCGTCGTACCTGCGGCCGGCGTAGACGTACCCGCCCGTGATGCTGCCGCCGGCGGCCCGGCCGTAGTGGACGAGCGGCAACGTGCGCTTTACCGCGGTGCAGGCCGCCCGGTTGTAGACCTGGGAGCCCTCGTAGCACGACCAGCCCAGGTTGGCACCGCGCGTCGACTGCGCCACGACGTCGACCTCCTCCTGGCGGCTCTGCCCGACGTCGCCGATCCAGATCAGAGCGCGGCGGCGGTCGACCGTCATCCGCCAGGGGTTGCGCAGCCCCCAGAGCCAGATCTCCCGGCGGTAGCGGGTGCTGGTGGCGAACGGGTTGGCTGCGGGGATGCAATAGCGCAGCGCGCCGCATGAGCGGAGCACGTCCAGCCGCAGGATCTTGCCAGTGAGCCGGGTGGTGTTCTGCGCGCTCAGGTTGTCCGCGTTGTCGCCCACCGACCAGTAGAGAAGATTGTCGGTCCCAAACATCAGCGCCCCACCGTTGTGGTTGCCGGCTCGGTGCGCAATCGTCAGCACCGTCACCTGGGTGGCCGAGCTCACCCTGGTCGCGCTGAACGACGTGGCCCGGAAGCGGGCGAGTGTCAGCGTGCCGTTGGTCGCCGTGTAGACAACCCAGAACTGCGGCCGGGTCCGGAACGCCGGGTCGAAGGCCAGGCCGAGCAAGCCACGCTCGCTGACCGAGGACACCTTGCCGCTCAGGTCGAGGTATGGCGCGGTCTGCAGCACGCCGTTGTTCCAGAGCCGGATCCGGCCGGTCTTCTCCAGGACGAACAGACGCGAGGTACCGTCGCGCGCGCCCACCACGCCCACCGGCTGGGTGAAACCGCTGGCCCGTTGGACGAACGAGAGCTGGACGTGGATCGGGTCCACGACCGCCGACACGGGCGCGGCCGAGGCGAACACGCCCGCGGCGACGATCGCGGCGATGAGGATCGGTGCCAGTCGTCTGCTCATGGCAACCCCGTCAGGGTTGGGACCGAATGTCAGGTCTTCGGCATATTAGTCGCGTGGGGAGCCGATGGAAATGGGTCGGCGAAACCGTTCAGTCGCGCAGCTCGCGCAGCGGCGAGGAGGTGGTGGTCAGCCTCAGATCCGCCAGCGGTGTCACGCTCAGCAGCGTTCCGTCTTTGTCGGTGACCACGGCCACGACGGCCGCGCGGACGCGCCCGGTCAGCGGTGTCACCCACACCGACGTGGCGTCCGCCAACGGCACCAAGGACAACGAATCTGCCCCAATGGCAATCTCTTTCGTGCTGGCCTTGCCATCGGCGCCCACGGTCGTCACCAGAACCGACCCAGGATCCTTTGTCGCCGCGAGGTCGAGCCGCTGGATCAGTCCGTCGCCGGCAGCCTGGTGAAGAGCCATGCCGGCCAGCGTCCTGATCGGCGCCGAGGAGCTGGACCAGGCCAGGTCCGAGTGGGTCCCGGCGGCGGTACGCCGTTCGACCATCGCGCCGGCAACCACGGCAACGTCGGCGCGCACCTGGACCGCGTAGGCGCCGGGCGGCAGCGAGCCGAGATCGATGTCCTTGGTGCTGTGGGCCGCCACTCGCGTCACGCCGCCGGCTCGAAGCGCGAGGGGCCCGGTCTGGGTGAGCACCCGCGACTGGACTACGGCCTCGTTGTCCCCGGGCACGGCGATGCGCAGCGTCGCCCGGCCCGAGACCGAGACACCGGCGATGACCTGCTCGCGGGACGGCGCCGCGGTCGGCATGGCGTCATCGCCGCCTCGGGGGACGATCCCGTCGAGCCAGGTGTCGCTCAGGACGGCAGCAACCTCGCCCCCCTGGGCCTTGACCTGGACGACCGGCGAGGGCTCGGAACCGGCGATGGCATCGAGCAGAACCACGGTGCGCGCGTAGGGCCCGACGACCAGACCGCGGCCGTTGGGCGACTGGATCGGGCCCTTGACGCCGAGGACGGTCAGGTCGACGGTGACCGGGTTGGGCCCCGGGTTGGTCAGGACGAGGCGTTCCTGACGGCCGGGCTGGGCGCCTCCGGCGATGAGCCACGAGGAGGTGGCGGCCGGCATACAGGCCGCGGTGTAGAGACCACGGTCGTCTCCCGACGTGACCCAGGAGCGTTGTGTGGCAACGGTTCCCGGTGCGATCGGGCCGACCCCGGCGACCAGCGCGGACTGCGCCGTGGAGACCTTGGACGAGACGACCTCGCCGCGGGCGGTGGCCGGCGCGGGCCACTTCCCGGCCGCCGGGAGCCCGCTGAGCGTGAGCGACCCGGGGCCGGCAGGGGCGGCGAACCCGGTCGGCAAGGACGCGAGCGGGGCAGTCACCGCAGTCACGGTGGAGATCTGGACCCGTGAGTCCTTCAGGCCCGCGACGCCCAGCTCCTCAGGTCCTGGGCAGATGACCTGGGCCAGCGCGACGGGATCGGTGTGGGCCGCCAGCGCCGGGCCGGGAACGGTCCTGCGCGCAAGGTCGATCGGTGCCGGCAGGTTAACGGCGCCAAGGACCAGCCCGACGCCGGCCGCGGCCACGGACAGCGAGCGCAGCACGCCTCTCATGAGGTCCTCCTCGAGCGCGCCGAGCCGAGGGGGACCGCCAGGAACAGCACGGCGAGCAGCAGCCCGAGCTGCCCCCAACGCCACCACGGCTGGGTCGGCGGGAGGCTGACGGTCAGCCGGCCCGCACCATCGGGCAGGTCGTATGCCGGCTGGCCGCCGCCGCCGACCGCGGTCAGCTCACGTCCGGCGAACGTCACGCGCGCGTAGTCGGCCCACCCGCTCGGCTCCGCCACGACGAGCTGACGGGAGGGCGCGTCGGCTCGGGCAGCGGCTGCGGCTGGGGTGGCCGCTCGGGGTGGGGCCGCTACGGGGACGGCCGCGCT
>JANOHS010000177.1:0-3564 GCA_031406655.1 Micrococcales bacterium | reverse complement strand
AGCTGTTGCAGGTAGCCGACGATGGTGAAGACAAAGCTGTCGTAGTTGTCGACCACCAGGATGCGAGGGCGCAGGGTCCCGGAAGGAGCGACGCTGTTGCTCATCGAAGCCGCCTTCATGGGGTCGAGGTGGTTGGGCCGGGGGTCTGCGGACCGCTCTGGATCGTGTTGTCGTTGAACGGCATCAGCGGGGCGACCGCCGGGAAGAGCCACACAAAACATACTGCGACCACGCCAACCACCATGATCATGGCCATCAGGGCCTTGGCGGGCCAGGGGCCGGGCAGCAGACGCCACAACGGTCCGTACATCTCAGGCCACCGCCCCTGCCGGCACGGCCATGAACGACGCGGGGAGCCCGCTTGACCGCGGGATGACCTTGACGAGCTCGGCGAACACGACATAGCGGTAGAGGGCGCTGTACTTGGGCTCGCAGGCTGTCATCGTCATCCAAGCCTCGGTTGGTCTCACCCCGGGACGTTGAGGCACGGGGGCAATCACCTCCACGTGGTCCGGGGTGACGATCACGTGCCGGGCCACGGCATACACGACGTAGTTTGCCTTGGTCTCGACCACGATGACATCGCCCTGGCGCAGCTTGTCGATGTTGTGCAGCGGCCGGCCATAGGTCGTGCGGTGCCCGGCCACGGCGAAGTTGCCGACAAGCCCTGGCATCGCCGTGTCGGGGTAGTGCCCGATGCCCTTGGTCAGCGTCTCCCGATCGATGCCCTCCAGCACGGGCCGCGCGAAGTCGGCGCCGAAACGCGGGATGCGCAGGATCGCGAACGCCTTGCCGAACGGGACGTTCTTGAGGGTGGCCAGCGGGTCCTTTGCTGCCGCACCGCCAGGTCGCGGGTCGCCGAACCCGCGCTCGAGAACCTCGATGGTGCCGGCCTGTTCACGGTTGGCCGAGACGTCCGTCCACCAGAGCTGCCACGACACGAAGAGCAGCAGCAGCAGACCGAGCGTGATCAACACCTCGCCGAGGGCGCCGACCAGCCGTCGCCAAAGCGTCACCGTTGCCGGCTCATTCCACGGTCCTCGCGTACACAAGACTCAGGCTCCCCGAGTATGCCGGGAAGGTCGCCGCCCGCTTGCCGGCCACGTCGTAGCCCAGCCCGAGCAGGTCCGCGTACTGCCGGTAGATCGTGACCTGGGGGCTTGTGTCCAAGGCGGCGCGCATGGCCGAGGTGTCGCCAATCGCCTGGATGACGTAGGGCGGTGAGTAGATCCGGCCCTGCAGGATCAAGGTGTTGCCCACGCACCGCACGGCACTGGTTGAGATGACGCGCTGGTCCTGCAGCATCATGGCCTCAGCGCCGCCGGCCCACAGCGCGTTGACCACGCTCTGGACGTCCTGCTGGTGAACCACGATGTCGTCAGCGGTGTAGCCCTCGGGCAGGCTCGCGGCTGTCCGCTTGGCGTCGTCCAGGCTCACGACCAGGGCCGGGCCGGTCACCGCCTGGGTGCCGACGGTGGGGGACAGCCTGGCGGCACCGGCGCGCAGCCTGGCAACCTCGGCGCTTCCCGGAGCCGCTTGCGCCGTAAGGGAGTCCACCTCGTCCTGCAGCGCCTTGACGATGGCCGCCCGCTGGCTGACCTCACGGTCCTGGGCACGGACGACATCGAGCAGGTCCGTGCGCCCGGATGAGCGCAGGTCTGTGCCCTGCGATGTCTGAGCGCTGGCCGCGAACATCAAGCCGGCGCCGGCAGCGGCCACCGGCACGAAGGCAGCCCAGCCGGTGAGCCGGTGAGGCCACCGGCGGAGCGGTCGTGGCGACACGGGAGGCCTCCTGCCTGCTGCTCGGGGGTGTGGAGCCTCTACGCTAGGGCAAAACACCTGCCGTCTGACGAACCGCCCATCGAAGGAGCCACCCGCCGTGCCCGAGTCCAAGGGACGCGCCAAGCCCGCGTACACCCCCCCGCCCAAGCGCAGCGCCAAGAAGACCCTGTCCAACCCGCCGTGGTTCGCGCCGGTGATGCTCGGCCTGATGGTCGTGGGCCTGCTCTGGGTCGTGACCTTCTATGTCACCGCGGCTGACTACCCGATCCCGAACATCAACTACTGGAACCTGGCAATCGGCTTCGGTCTGATGATCTCGGGCTTCTTGATGACCATGCGTTGGCGCTGACCGTTCCGAGGAGTACCCGCCCGGACCGTTGTCCACAGACGTTGTCCACACTGGGGACAAATGACAGCGGTGTAATCCGCTCCCACAGGCGGTCGGATCGGACAGGCCTGTCCGCATCGGCCGAGGTGGTCGAGCTCAGCTGCCCAGGCCCATGATGGAGCGCAGCAGGGAGTCGTCCGAGACGGCGTACTTCATGGCGGCAGCCAGGACGACCAGCGCCAGGACCGCGGCCAGGGCCGGCAGCTGGAGTTTTCGGCGAGCCTGCGGGGCGGTGAGCGCGATGACCGCGGCCAGCGCGGCGCCCGTGACGACGCCACCGAGGTGAGCCTGCCAGGCGATACCGGGCACGACGAAGCCGAGCACGGCGTTGATCGCCAGCACGCCGAACATCGGACCTGACGACCGGCCGAGGTGGCGGTTGAGCACGAGCAGGGCTCCGAACAGCCCGAAGACGGCACCCGAGGCGCCGACCACCGGCGTGAGCCAGTTGCTGCTGTCAACGGCGTCCTGGGTCAGGGGCGACCCGGGCGGCGAGGCCAGCAGCAGAAAGCCGACCGACCCGCCGAACGCGCTGACCAGATAGAGGATCGCGAACCTGACCCGGCCGAGCATGGGCTCGAGATACTGCCCGATCACCCAGAGCGCATACATGTTGAACAGGATGTGCAACGGGGAGCCGGGGGAGTGCGCGAACGCCGCAGTCAGGAATCGCCATGGCTCGGTGACACCCAGGACCGGCACGAACGCGAGTTCGCCGGTCACCCGCGGCGAGGCCTGTTGAAGGAGCCACACCGCCACAGCGATGACGATGATCGCGATGGTGAACACCGGCCGCCCGGCCGAGGTGACTGGGGCCCCGAACTGGGTGCGCGGCATACGCATGCTCTTCTGACCCTCGCGGACACAGTCGACGCACTGGATGCCGACGGCGGCGGGTCGCTGACAATCGGGGCAGGTCGGCCGGCCGCAGCGCTGACAGCGAACGTAGGCGACCCGATCGGGGTGCCGGGGGCAGACGGGCTCCGGCTGGTATGGCGAAGGCTCACTCATGCGGGACGCGCGCCTTTCGGCCGGGAACCATTACGCAACGGGCGCGCTCAGCTCTCGTCGACGGTGACGGAGCTGAGGATGACGGGCTCGACCGGCTTGTCGCCACCGCCGGTGCGCACCGCACCGATCGCGTCGACGACGTCGCGGCTGGGCTGGTCGGCGACCTCGCCGAAGATCGTGTGCTTGCCCTGCAGGTGGGGCGTCGGCCCCAGGGTGATGAAGAACTGCGAGCCGTTGGTGCCCTTACCGCCGCGGGTACCGGCGTTGGCCATGGCCAGGATGTAGGGCTTGCTGAAGTTCTTGTCGGGGCTGATCTCGTCGTTGAAGGCGAAGCCCGGACCGCCCATGCCGGTGCCCTGGGGGCACCCGCCCTGGATCATGAA
>JANOHS010000162.1:0-2989 GCA_031406655.1 Micrococcales bacterium | reverse complement strand
AGGTCGAGGCTGGCGTTCTTGGTCAGCTTCGGGCCGACACCGACAACCGGTGCGGCAGGGGGCTTGGCGACGTCGGCCTGGCTGGACGCGGCACCGGCGACCGACTTCGTGCCTTCCGCGGGGTTGAAGCCCGCGCTGTCGCGGGCAGGCTGGGCGCCGCTCACAGCTCCTTCAGCGGCGCTGGTGGCCGTGTGGCCCCCACCCCACCTCGACAGCAACACGGCGCCCGCGGCGACGGCGACAAACAACCATCGGCCCGGCACGAAGGGTCGAACGCGCCAGGGGAGCTGGCGGTGGGTGGACGCAATCTTCATGGCAGACCTCCGGGAGGACGATCGCTTGACGTGCGGTACGTCCCTTGGACACCTCTACGAACCGGTTCGTTCCATGCTCTGAGGTGTCGATTCGGTCACGAGGCGCTGATGCTCGGTCATGAGGCGCTGAGGCGGTTCGGCCCGGCCTGTCAGAATGTCGGCATGAGCCCCAAGCCCACACCCGGCCAGATCCGGGAGATCAACGACAGCATCCGCTACGCGATGTGGTCGGTGTTCAAGGTCACGAGCCCTCTGGCCGAGGACCGCGCCAAGGTGGCTGCCGAGGTCGAGACGCTGTTTGCCGACCTGGCCGACCAGGGTGTCGTCGTTCGCGGGGTCTATGACGTCGCGGGGCTGCGTGCCGACGCGGACTTCATGATCTGGTGGCATGGCGAGGACATCCGGACCGTGCAGGCGGCCTATCACCAGCTCCTTCGCACCGAGTTCGGTTCACACCTCGAGCCGGTGTGGTCGGTCGCTGCGCTCCACCGACCGGCCGAGTTCAACAAGGGGCACATCCCGGCGTTCATGGCAGACGAACAGCCCAAGGACTTCATCTGTGTCTACCCGTTCGTTCGTTCGTACGAGTGGTACCTCCTGGAGGACCAGGAGCGCCGCGCCCTCCTGTCGGAGCACGGCCAGATGGCGCGCGACTACCCGGACGTGCGTGCGAACACCATCGCGTCCTTCGCCCTGGGCGACTACGAGTGGATCCTGGCGTTCGAGGCCGACGACCTGACTCGCATCGTCGACCTCATGCGCCACCTGCGCGGCTCCGAGACGCGTCGCCACGTCCGTGAGGAAGTGCCCTTCTACACCGGCCCTCGGGTCGGGGTCTCGGCGCTGGTCGACTCCCTGCCCTGATCGAGCAGGTCGGCTGCGCAGGGAGCCAGAGCCCAGGCTCGCCGG
Organism: Micrococcales bacterium; assembly: GCA_031406655.1. Classification (GTDB taxonomy): domain Bacteria; phylum Actinomycetota; class Actinomycetes; order Actinomycetales; family Dermatophilaceae; genus UBA4719. The sequence goes on along the minus strand of JANOHS010000162.1, from coordinate 1,766 downwards.
TTACTGCGTGGCCGGCTCGAGGCGCAGGCTGATGCTGTTGATGCAGTACCGCTGGTCCGTCGGGACGTCGTAGCCCTCGCCCTCGAAGACGTGGCCGAGGTGGGATCCGCAGTTGGCGCAACGGACCTCGACCCGCTTCGTGCCCATGCTGTGATCCTCGAGGTACTCCACGCGGTCCTCTGCCAGGGGGGCGTAGAAGGACGGCCAGCCGCAGTGGCTGTCGAACTTGGTGTCGCTGCGGAAGAGCTCGGAGTCGCACGCGCGGCACGAGTACACGCCCTGGGTCTTGGTATCCGTGTACTCGCCGACACCAGGTCGTTCCGTGCCGGCCTGGCGGAGCACCTCGTACTCCGCGGCGCTGAGCTCCCTACGCCACTGGTCCTCGGTCTTGCTCAGGGGATAGGTGCGGCCGTCGTTCATGGGGGTCCTCCTACGCAGGGCTGAAAACCAGTTCACGACCTGAACAACAGCACGGCCCCGGCGGACCTTCCCGCCGGGGCGTGCTGTCATCTGTCAGGTCAGCCCTGGCCGCCGCGGAGGGCAAGCCGCACGACCTGCGGATCGTGGTCCGAGTCCTGGTCATGGAACTCGGAGTTCGTGTGCACGATGTCGTAGACGTACGCCTCGTCGTCAGGACCGCCCGCGAGCGCCTTGCTGATCAGGATCTGGTCGAGCACCTGGCTGTTGCCCTCATAGACGTAGGAGTAGCGCTCCTTCTCGGGCAACATGCGCGGCAGGTCGATGATCGCGTTGGCGCCGGACCCGACCATGATGTCGACGGTCTGACTGAACTCGAAGTCGTTGATGTCACCGAGCACCACGATGTTCGCTCCCGGGTCAGCCTCGAGGAGCAGGTCGAGGAAAGACCGCACCTCCTGCGCCTGCAGGTGACGCGCCGGCTCCGAGAAACGCACCGGCTGCTGCCATCTGCCGAAGAGCGGGTCGTCGCCGCCCTTGGAGGCGAAGTGGTTGGCGATTGCGAAGACCGTCTCGCCACGGAAGGTGAACTCGGCGACCAGGGGCTTGCGGGAGTCGTCCCAGGCCTCGTTGGTGGGCGTGATCCGTCCGGGGTTGAGGGCCAGGTGCGGCTTGCCGTCGACGATCGTCAGGCTCTCGGCCGTGGTCGCGTCACCTGCGGGAGCGTCCACGAACCCGACCCCGCGGTCGGCACGGAACAGGAAAACCTGGCGGATGTTGCCACCCGGCGCTCCGCCGTCAGTCAGGTCCTGGGGGTTGACCCAGCGTGCGCTGTAGGCGGGTCCACCGGCGGCCGTGATGGCGGCGACCAGCTTGTCGGTGGTCAAGGTCGAGTCGACGACTGCGAGTCTGGCTGTCCCGTTGTTGTCCTGGATCTCCTCCAGGGCCAGGATGTCCGGGCTCTGGAGGTTGGTCACAATCTGACCGGCGAGACGGTCGAACTTGATCTGCGGGTCGCCGGGGGCGAGGTTCTCGACGTTGAAGGTCGACACGGCCAGCTGGTCCTTGGACTGGGGCTTCGTGACCTCGCGCTGGAGCCCGCCGAGCGTCAGCGTCGGCGTCGCGATCACCTCCAGCTTGGGGTTGGCGAACGAGTAGTCCATGATCCCGACGGTGTCGCCCGGGATCGAGTCGCCGACGCTGGCCTTCGGCATTGCGCCCTTGGGTAGAAGGGCGTCGTCGAGCTGAATCCGCATCGCGTTGGGGTGGTCGTAGCCGGAGTAGACGACCCCGCCGCGCTTGGAGATGACAGCTTTCACGTGCTTGCCGGGGATGACGGTCATCTCGCC
>JANOHS010000141.1:0-2311 GCA_031406655.1 Micrococcales bacterium | reverse complement strand
GGATCAGGTCAACGACCGCGATGCCATCGGGGCCGCGGTCGAAGTAGTCCCCCAGGAAGGTCAGGCGAGCCTGCCCCCCGCACCAGGCCCAATCCACGTCGACCAGGCCGGCCCGGCCCAGTCCGGCGACCAGATGCTCAACGTGCCCGTGCAGGTCACTGACGACATAGTGCATACGAAATAGTAGGGACCCCCGCAAACCTAGGCACGGTGCAGGTCATTTCCCGCAAACCTAGGCACGGTGCGTCGGGTTGACTCGCAAACCTAGGCACGGTGCGTCGGGTTGACTCGGTGGAATCAACCGGTCAACGCAACACCGGGCGGATTGAACGGTTCTGAGAATAGCTGGTCGAGTTGTTCGGCTGGTGTCTTCCAGGCGTGTCGTTTGCGGGGTCGGTTGTTCAGTTTCAGCGCGACGTGCTCGAGGTAGTCCGGTGCGTAGACCGACAGGTCGGTGCTCTTGGGGAAGTACTGGCGCAGGAGCCCGTTGGTGTTCTCGTTGCTGCCGCGTTGCCAGGGTGAGTGCGGGTCGCAGAAGTAGATGTCCAGGTCGGTCGCCGCGGCGATTTGGACGTGGTTGGACATCTCTGAGCCCTGGTCCCAGGTCAGGGTCTTCTTCAACACTGCCGGCAGCTGGCTCATCGCGTTGACCATGGCTTCTTGTACCGCGTCGGCTCCGTGGTTGTCGGGCAGGTGCAGCAGCATGACGAACCCGGTCATCCGTTCCACCAGGGTTCCGATCGCCGAGCCGCTGTTCGCCCCGACGATCAGGTCGCCTTCCCAGTGGCCTGGTACGGCACGGTCCTCGACCTCGGGTGGGCGCTCGCTGATGTTGACCATGTCCGGGATCCGCCCGCGTCGCTCCGCAGCCCTGCGCCGGGGTTTGCGCAGCGCCCGTCCGGTCCGTAGACGCACGGCCAGGTCACGTCGCAGGGCGCCCCGGCCCTGCACGTACAGCGACTGGTAGATCGTCTCGTGTGACACCCACATCTCCGGTTCGTCAGGGAAGTCGACGCGCAGCCGGGCTGCGATCTGCTCGGGACTGTGCTCCTCCTCCAACCGATCCTGCACCTCTTGGCGTAACCGCGGGCGCTCGGCAAGCTTGGCGACCTTTGGTCGGGCTGCGCCGGTCTCGGCCCGATATTGCGACAGGTGTGGGGAGTAGTTCCACGCCAGGGGGCGGGGCCCTCTCCGACTGGCGGGCCGAAAGTACTTCTGCCGCAGGTTCCTGGCTAGCTCACGAGAGACCGTCGAAGGCGCCCGACCGAGGGAAGCGGCGATCGCCCGAATCGACAAGCCCTGGTTGATCCCGGCCAGGATCTTCTCTCGCTCGGCGATGTTCAACGTCCGGCTCTTAACAGGCTCGACCAACGAAACAGGAGGCAGCACCCCACCAGCCTTGCTGAACCAACGCCCTCCAGTACTCCCATCGATCCCCAGACACGCCGAAGCCTCCTCAACCGTCAGACCCGCACGGATCGAACACCAAAACCGACACCGATCACCACGAAGGACGGGCTGACGACCACGAACAGATCCAGGCATCGCAACACTCCAGAGCTAGTGAGTGTTGCGTTGACCCCATGAACCCAAGACCGCAAACCTAGGGACCGTGCGGTGGTGGGTGGCACCGAGCCGAAGGCAAGCAGGGGTCGTGAGGATTCCGTACTGTGATCAAGCCGCCGGCTTCGACGTCGGCAGAAGCCGGAGTCGGCCGGGCTGCTACTGCTCGAGATACTTTCTTGCCGTGGCGACCTTCATGTAGAGCCGCAGGTCCTGGCCACCTGTGGACTTGAACCCATGACGGGAGTACCACGCGATCAGGCCGGGGTTTTCTGCGTCGACCACGATGATCTGGCCACCGCCCATGTCGACGCTGGCCACGATCCTCTCAAGCGCCTCGCGAAGAAGCTGGGCGCCCCAATGGTGGTCCTTGTCGCTGCGCAGGGACTTGTCCAGGGCGAGCTTGGCCAGCAGCCAGGCGGGAGCGGCGCGCAGCACGCCGCGTCGTAACGACTTGGGCATGTCGTCTCGCACGACAACCGTCGGGCAGATCGCGTAATAGCCGACCACCCGCTCCTCGGCGCCCGGGCCCACCTGCGCCAGCAGCAGGTACACCATGCTGGAGCCGGCCTGGACAGCGTGGATGGCGTGCTGGACGAGCCATTGGTTGTAGGCAGGCTCACCGCAGTCGAAAGCTCTCAGGTCGAACCCGGGGGTCAGCTTGGCGACGCGGTAGACCAACGAGGTCACTGAGTGATCAGTCGCGGGAGCTTGGCCAGCTTGGCCAGTTCGGGGGACTCATCGGGGA
>JANOHS010000019.1:0-2197 GCA_031406655.1 Micrococcales bacterium | reverse complement strand
GGCGATGGGCCGGTTCCGGACCCGTTCCCTGGAGCTCATCGACCAGGTCGGCCTGGCTGACCTGGCCGACAAGCCCGCCGGCGCCCTGGCGTACGGCCAGAAACGCGCACTGGAGCTGGCCCTCGCCCTGGCCCTCGAGCCGTCCCTGCTGCTGCTCGACGAGCCGACGGCGGGCATGGGGCTGGAGGACGTCGACCGCACGATCGCCCTGGTCAAGCAGGTCGCCAGTGGCCGCACAGTGGTGTTCGTCGACCACAACATGCACGTCGTTGGCAGCCTCGCCGACCAGGTCACGGTGCTTCAGCAGGGCCAGATCCTGGCCGAGGGTCCCTACGAGCAGGTGCGCAAGGACGACAAGGTCATCACGGCCTATCTGGGGCAGGCTCATGCTTGAGATCACGGGGTTGTCCGCCTGGTATGGCGAGGCGCGGGTGCTGGACGACGTCTCCCTTCGCGTGAACGAGGGTGAGGTCGTCACCCTCGTGGGGCGCAACGGCGCCGGAAAGACCACGTTGTTGCGCTCTGCCATGGGTCTGCACCGCCAGATCGAGGGCACGGTTCGTCTCGCAGGGACCGATCTGGGCCGCAGCTCGCCCGACTCGCGAGCCAGGGCCGGCATGGGCTGGGTCCCCGACGACCGGGGCATCTACGCCAGCCTCACGGTCCTGGAGAACCTCCAGCTCCCCCCGGTCGTCCACCCGGATGCCTGGTCGCTCGAGCGGGTCTACGAGGCCTTCCCCGTCCTGGCCGACCGCCGTCGCTCGATGGGCACCCAGCTCTCCGGCGGCGAGCAGCAGATGCTCGCGATCGCACGGGTCCTGCGGATGGGCTCGCGGCTGCTGCTCCTGGACGAGCCCAGCGAGGGGCTTGCCCCGGTGATCGTGCAGCGGATCGGGGAGATCATCCGCGAGATCAAGGCGGCAGGCGTTGCGGTCCTGCTCGTGGAGCAGAACGTCAAGTTCGCCGCGACGGTCGCCGACCGTCACTATCTGCTCGCCCAGGGACGGGTCGTGGAGTCCCTGGACAACGAGAGCTTCCAGGCCCGCGAGAGCGAGCTGCTGACCTACCTGGGGATATGACCTGTCCCCAGGAGCAGGACCCGAGCAGGACCCGAGCAGGACCGGACAGGCAACCACTCGGCATACGGAAACCGGCACCACCGACACCCCCTGGAGGGGACAATGCGAAGCAGGAAACCAGCCGCAGCAGTTGCGGCAGCAGTGTGTAGCAGCCTGGTCCTCGCCGGCTGCGGCGGCGGAGGTGGTCCGGCCGCGGCCGGTGGCAAGCTCAGCAACGACAAGGTCGTGCTGGGACTGCTGAACGACCAGTCCGGTGTCTATAAGGACCTGTCCGGCCCGAACAGCAAGGTCGCGATCCAGATGGCGATCGATGACTACAAGGCCAAGTACGGTGACAAGGCGGTGGCCAAGACGATCGAGATCGTCACCGCGGACCACCAGAACAAGCCGGACATCGCCAACACCAAGGCGCAGGAGATGTACGACCGGCAGAACGCCGACATCATCCTGGACGTGCCGACCTCCTCGGCGGCCCTTGCCGTCGCGACGCAGGCGAAGGCCAAGAAGAAGCTCTTCATCAACGTGACTGCGGCGACCACCGCCCTCACCGGCAAGTCCTGCAACAAGTACACGTTCCACTGGGCCTACGACGCGTACATGCTGGCCCACGGCACCGGCGCCGCAACTGTCGCGCAGGGCGGCAAGAAGTGGAGCATCGTCTACCCGGACTACGCGTTCGGCCAGGACATGAACAAGAGGTTCACCGCCGCGGTCACGGAGTCGGGGGGCACGGTGACGCAGAGCATCCCGACGCCGTTCCCCAACGACAACTTCGCCACGTTCATCACCAAGGCGGGGTCGACCAAGCCTGAGGTCATCGGCATCATGGCCGCTGGGGGTGACCTCATCAACTTCGTCAAGCAGTTCAACCAGGCGGGCATGCGCGACAAGGCCACCCTCGCTGTCGGCCTGATGTTCATCACCGACATCCACTCCCTGGGCGTCGACCAGTTCGCCGGCACCACCTTCACGGACGCGTGGTACTGGAACTTCGACGCCGAGAACAAGGCGTGGGCCGACAAGTTCACGGCCAAGACCAGCACGCGCCCGTCCTTCGCCCACGCGGGCAACTACTCCGCGGCGCTGCAGTACCTCGAGGCCGTTCAGCGTGCTGGCAC
>JANOHS010000111.1:0-1623 GCA_031406655.1 Micrococcales bacterium | reverse complement strand
CCGATGCGTTGGCGGGGGCGGCTTTGGCCGGTTCCCAGCATGTTCCGGTGTTGTTGACGGCGCCGGGGTCTTTGCCCGAAGCGACTGCGACGGCGTTAACGCGGTTGCAGCCGGCGAGGATCGTGGTGCTGGGTGGCACGGCCGCGGTCTCGGCCGCGGTGGCCGCGGAGCTGGCTGGGTTCACTGCTGGCGGGGTGACCCGGCTGAAGGGTGTGGATCGGTACGCGACGGCGGCCGCGGTGGCGGGGGAGTTCGCTCCCGGAGTGGCTACGGTTTATGTGGCCAGTGGCACGGGGTTTGCCGATGCGTTGGCGGGGGCGGCTTTGGCCGGTTCCCAGCATGTTCCGGTGTTGTTGACGATGCCTGGGTCGCTGCCCCCAGCGACTGCGACGGCGTTAACCCGGTTGCAGCCGGCGAGGATCGTGGTGCTGGGTGGCACAGCCGCCGTCTCTGCCGCGGTGGCAGCCACCCTGACAGGTCCGTGAGCGACCCCATGCCGAGGACCCAGGACCCGCCGCGATTTCACCGCTGTCCACGCCTCCGGGTGGTCAGGCGTTCTGCATCCCCACTATGGCGATGTTCGGCACCGCGCCAGTGCCACCGACTACCTCTAGCCTGGTGATGGTGGGCGTCTTCCGCAGCCACGCGAGGACGCTGGCTGGTGGCGCCGACGGGGGCGCCAGCAGGACGAGCTGACCCATCGACCCGGCTCCGAGGGCGTCCACGAGGTTGGCATCGCTCCCGCCGGTCACGGTCACTTCCGCGGCCGGGACCAGGGCTCCGAAGGCGTTGGCGACGCTCACGGCGGTGCCCCAGCGGTCGGAGCCACCAGCACGCGAGCAGGTCGGCAGGGAGGTCCTGACGGGCTCGGAGATCACCCCTGTTCCACCGATGCACGTCGTGACGGTGACGCCCAGTGTCGCCAGTGCGGCGGATGTTGTGGTCGGAACCGAGTTGAGTCGCACCAACAAGATGGGACGCTGCAGGGCGGATGCCGGCCCGGATGCCGCGAGGGCGTCAGCCAGTGAACCCGGTTCGCCGGAGGCCACGATGGCGGCCTTGCTCGGGGCCCCGACCCGGACCGCGACGGCTGCCGCGGTCTTGTACCGGTCCCCGCCTGAGACGCGTTCCACCGCGATCCCGAGGCCCGTCAACGCCGTGGCGACCGAGGCCGATACGGCGCCCGTGCCCCCCACGATGATGGCGTGGTCGGCCGCACGACGGACCAGCTCGGCCCGGATCGCTGTCGGGATGGTCGAACCCACGAGCAGGACCGGTCCAGCGAGGGATCGGGCCAGGGGGGCAGCCACCAGCCCGTCCACCAGGTTGGCGTCCCGGCCGCTGACGATGACCACGGTGCGACCAGCCGGCGAGGCCAGCCGGGCGACCGCAACAGACGTGCTCCACCGGTCCGCGCCGGCTACCCGGACGGCCGGCCTGCGCATCCACGTGGAGGGCAGCGCGAGACGTGTCCGCAGGACCTCACCGGTGAGCGTGGCCGTGGCGCCGGCTGACGACGTCGCGACCGCGGACTTCACTCCAGTGCCGGCAGTGCGCTGGCTCAGGTCGATCGACACGACGTCGGTCAACCCGAAGGCAGCCGCCATCGCCGCCTGTGTCACT
>JANOHS010000065.1:0-3934 GCA_031406655.1 Micrococcales bacterium | reverse complement strand
ATGCCGAAGTGGTCCAGGAAGGCCAGCACCTGGACGGCGAACGCCTCGTTCAGCTCGAACAGGCCGATGTCCGCGATGTTCAGGCCGGCCTGCCTGAGCGCCTTCTCGGTGGCGGGCACCGGGCCGATGCCCATGACCTCGGGCTCGACGCCGACGAAGGAGTAGGCGATCAGGCGCATGCGCACCGGTAGCCCGAGCTCAGCGGCGGCCTCGGCAGAGGCCAGGATGCAGGCGGTCGCCCCGTCGTTGAGACCCGCGCTGTTACCGGCGGTGACCCTGCCGTGGGAACGAAACGGCGTCCTGAGCCCGGCGAGGTCCTCCATGGTCGTGCCTGGGCGCGGAGGCTCGTCGGCCGTGGCCAGTCCGTACCCGAACTCGGCGTGCCGGGTGGCGACCGTGACCAGGTCTGGCGCGATCCTGCCGTCGGCACGGGCCTGCTCGAACTTGGTCTGGCTCGCGAGGGCGTAGGCGTCGCAGCGCTGCTTGGTCAGCAGCGGGAACCGGTCGTGCAGGTTCTCGGCGGTCGAGCCCATCACGAGGGCGGACGGGTCGACGAGCTTCTCCGACATGATCCGCGGGTTGGGGTCGACCCCCTCACCCATCGGATGACGACCCATGTGCTCGACCCCTCCGGCGATGGCGATCTCGACTGAGCCAAAGGCGATGGCCGAGGCGAGGTTGGTCACGGCGGTCATCCCCCCGGCGCACATGCGGTCTATCGAGTAGCCCGGGGTGGTCCTGGGCAGACCCGCTAGCAGCGCCGCCACCCGGCCCAGGGTCAGGCCCTGGTCACCGATCTGGGTGGTCGCGGCGATGGCCACCTCCTCGACGCGCTCCGGTGGTAGCTCGGGATGACGGCGCAGGAGCCCGCGGATGCAGTTGATGACGAGGTCGTCGGCGCGGGTCTGGGCGTACAAACCCTTGTCGCCGGCCTTGCCGAACGGCGTACGCACGCCGTCGACGAACACGACCTCGCGCAGAGTTCTGGACATTTGGGCCTCCCTGGGTCAGGTTGTCGGTCGAGCACGGTCCTCGGGCGACGAAGGGTGGGACGTGGTACGGACGTCATGGACGACGGTGGTCGACCAGAGTGATGCTACTCGCCAGTAACGTCGGCTGTGACGTCAACGGATGACTCGACCGTCACCGGGGCGGGGTGGTTGATCGCCGCCTCGAGGATGGGTGCGGCTATGGCGACCTGCCACTCACGGGCCCCGAGGGCGAACAGGGCTTCGGCGACCGACTCCAGCGTCGAGTCCGGAGGGGGCGCCCACAGCACCCGTCGGATGGAGTCCGGTGACAGCACGTTCTCGATGGGGATGCTTCGGGACCGGGCGAACTCGCCCAGGAGCGTGCGGGCCTGGGCAAGCCGGGCGGCCGCAACCGGATCACGATCGGCCCACGCGCGCGCAGGTGGCGGACCATCCGAGCGTGGCGTGAGAACCGGCAGATCCGCGTCAGGCACCTGGCGGGCCCGATCCAGCGCGCCGAGCCACTGTCGCTGGTATCGGCGGATCGACCTGGAGATGTGGCCGGCCCCGACCTGGCTGATATCAGCACCCGACTTGGGACCCCTGATGGCCAGGTCGATCAGCGCGGCGTCGGGCAGAACCCGGCCGGGGGCGATGTCGCGCTCGATCGCGATGGCGTCCCTGGTCTGCCACAGCTCCCGGACCATGGCGGCACCGCGGCGATTGCGGACCTTGTGCATCCCGGAGGTTCGACGCCACGGCTCGACCCTGACCGGAGGGCCGGTGAATCGCGTCAGCGAGTCGAACTCCTGCTCGGCCCACACCGTCTTGTCCTGCGCAGCCAGGTCATCGGCCATGCGATCCCGGACCTGTCCCAGCACCTCGACGTCGAGGGCTGCGTAACGCAACCACGGCTCCGGCAGGGGCCGGGTGGACCAGTCCACGGCCGAGTGCTCCTTGGCCAGGCGCAGGCCGAGGTAGTGCTCAACCACCGCGGCGAGCCCGACGCGCGGCAGACCTATCAGTCGTCCCGCCAGCTCGGTGTCGAACAGGCGGGTCGGGTGCAGGCCCACCTCTGCCAGGCACGGCAGGTCCTGGGTTGCGGCATGCAGGATCCACTCGACGTCGACGATGACGTCGGCGATGGGGGAGAGGTCGGGGCAGGCGATCGGGTCGATCAGACAAGTGCCCGACCCCTCGCGCCGGATCTGGATGAGATAGGCCCGTTGCCCGTAGCGGTAGCCGGACGCGCGCTCGGCATCGATGGCGACGGGTCCGGTGCCGGCTGCGATCAGCCCGGCGGTGCGGAGCAGCTCGCGTTCGTCCACGACCACGTCCGGAACGCCTTCAGCAGGCATGTCCAGAAGTAACAGGGCCGGATCGGCCGGCAGGTCGGTGTCCGGCACGCTTTCCTGCGCCCTCGGCTCTATCGCGTGTGGTGGCTCTGGGGAGTCGGGGGGTCCAGTGGTCACGGGGCCAACCTATTGACCGCGCGGATCACCCTGCCGACCGGGACCACCTGGCCCGCGCTCAGCGACGGTGAACTGGTAGTGCCACGACACCCTCAGGCAGCGGTGGCAGGCCGGCGATCGTGCACAGCAGATCGGCCCAGGCAAGCAGATGGATACCCAGGTCGGGGCCGGTGGGGGTCCAGGAAGCCCGGATCTCCATCTCCACGGTGGCAGCGCGGTCATCCAGACCAGCGAAGCTCTCGGACACGACGCGGGTGACGGTGCCGCTCTCGCAGACAAAGGGCGCGTCATGCAGGGCCAGCGCGTCCATCAGCCACGACCAGCCGACAGCGCCAAGCATCGGGTCGTTGGCAAGCTCGGGCTCGAGCTCGGCGCGGGCAAAGGTGACGGCGCGCCATACGCCTTCCCACGAATCGGGGGCCGACGGGTCGTGCAGGAGGACGAAACGGCCGGAGGCGAGCTCATCCCCCTCGTCGTTGCCCACTGCGTTGGCGACCTCAGCTGTCAGGGCCAGGGCGTGCGGGGCTATCCGGCTGGGGGCAGGCACCTCCGTGAGGCGGACCTGCGGACGCAGGCTAGCCACGCGCAGGTCCTGAACGGCCTGTGCAAATTCGGCGGAGCCCTCACCGGGGACGCTTCGACTGCCCACCACCGGAGCCTATGTCGGCGGGTCTCCTGAACGCATCGCGGCTCGCCGGGATACGGTTCGGCGATGTTGTCTCTGCTCGCACTGGCCTCGAGTGCGGTCTGGGGCACCTCAGACTTCTTCGCAGGGTTGAAGTCGCGGACCATCGCTCCGCCGGCCGTGGTGGCCGTCACGCAGGGCGCCGCCCTGGTCGCGCTGACCGTGATCCTGCTGGTGCGGCAAACCGGTCTGTCGCCGGCCTTTGTCGGGAACGGCCCGCTGTGGTCGATCGCGGCCGGGGCGGCGGGCGCGGCCGGGCTGATCAGCTTCTACACGGCTCTGGCCTCAGGCACGATGGGCGTGGTCGCACCCATCTCATCCCTCGGAGCGCTGGTCCCGGTGCTGCTCGGTCTGCTCACCGGGGAGAAGCCGAGTGCTGCCGCGTGGGTCGGGATGGCTGTCGCCGTGGCCGGTGCGGCCCTCGCATCAGGTCCCGAGCTGACCGGCGCCCTTCCGGCCCGTCCGGTGATCCTGGCGGCGGTGGCAGCGGCGTTCTTCGGCATGGCGCTCTTCTGCCTCGACCGGGGAGCCCGCTTCGCGTTGCTGGAGACGCTGTGGACCATGCGACTGACCAGCGTCGGCCTGTTCGTCCTCGCGGGGCTGGTAGCCCGTTCGGTGGGCGGGACGCGAGCCAAGGACCTGCCGGCGCTGATGGTCATCGGTCTGGGAGACGTCACCGCGAACGCGATGTTCGCCTACTCCTCGTCCCGGGGCATGGTGAGCGTGGCCAGCGTCCTCGGCTCGCTGTATCCCGTGGCGACGGTCTTCTGGGCGAGGCTGCTCCTGGGCGAGCGACTGCGCCGGAT
>JANOHS010000085.1:0-4241 GCA_031406655.1 Micrococcales bacterium | reverse complement strand
ATGAAACGAGACTGGACCATGGGCCGCACCATCAGGAGCAGGGCGACGGCCACACCGACCGCGGCAATCACCTGGGCTGCGAACGGTGCGCCAACGGCCGCGGCAGCAGCCCCAGCCAGGGCGCCTCCGGCCAACATCAAGAAGACGAAGTCGACGCTGGCCGCCACGATCGCCCCCAGGACAAGAGCAAGTCCGACCCAGGCCAGCCAGCTGTTGTCGCTCAACCACGCCATGGCATTCCCCTCCCGTTGCTCACTGAGTCAACACACTAGTGACATTAGTGGCTGCGCGAGCCGACCACCTCTGTCCGTGACGCTCGACCACCAACGGCAGGCCGTAGGTCTCGGACAGGTTTGCTGCCGTCAGCGTGATCTCGACCGGACCGGCGGCGACGATGCGACCATCGCGCATCAGCAGCGCGTCGGTGAAGAACGGCGGGATCTCCTCCACGTGATGGGTCACCACCACCAGCGCAGGCGCTTCGACGTCGGCGGCCAACAGACCCAGGCGGGCCACCAGGTCCTCCCGGCCCCCGAGGTCGAGGCCGGCCGCCGGCTCATCGAGCAGCATCAGCTCGGGGTCGGTCATCAACGCCCGGGCGATCTGCACGCGCTTTGCCTCCCCCTCGCTCAAGGTGCCGAACGTCCGGTCGCTCAGGTGAGCAGCCCCCAGCGACTCGAGCAGCTCTTCGGCGCGGGCATGGTCGAGCGCCTCGTACCTCTCCCGCCAACGCCCCACGATCCCGTAGGAAGCTGTGACGACGACATCGTGGACCACCTCGTCGGCGGACAGCCGCTCGGCGACTGCCGCGCTGGCCAAGCCGATTCGCGGGCGGAGCTCGAAGACGTCAACAGCACCCAGGACCTCGCCGAGGACCCCGGCGACCCCGCGCGTGGGGTGGATCCGGCCGGCAGCCAGCTGTAGCAGCGTGGTCTTTCCGGCGCCGTTCGGTCCGAGGACGACCCAGCGCTGGCCTTCCTCGACTTCCCAGGTGATGTCGTCGAGCAGCGTGTTGTCACCGCGAACCACGCTGACGCCGGCGAACTCGAGGACGTCGCTCATGTTCCCTGACCCTAGGCCACGGCGCCTCCGCGATGGATCAGGACACCTACCATGAAGGGATGTCCGTCCTACCCGTGTCCGTCCGGCTCGCCCTGTGGGCCACGGCAGCGTATGCGGGGCAGCTGCCGGTCGAGGCAGTCGTGGGCCGGGCGCACCCCGACGTCGACCACATCGCCGGCGACCTGGACAGTGTCGTCCTCTGGCGCGAGCTGGGTGAACGGGCAGTGCTGGTCGCACTCCCCCGTCCGGGCAACCTCTCCGGTATGCCGCGTGGTTCTGCTGACCTGGTCGCCGCGGCCACCGAGGCCCGCGAGTGCGTCTACGTGCCGGGGGTCGGCGGAGCACTGGTCCCGACGATCGAGAGCTTCGGACCTGCCGGGGACCGTGGCACCCGGGTGACCTGGACGGCATACGACGCGGATCCGGTCCCGACGCATGTGCTGGAAGCGTTGTCCCTGAACGAGATCGAGCTGCGGTTCAGACAGGACCTGCGGGATGCCACTGCCCGGATCGACTCCCTGGACACCAAACCGTGGAACCCGGGGCTTCGTTCGATGGTCGACGATGTCCCTGGCGGCGCATGGGGCCTGCCGACCGGGCTCCCGCCTCGGGCCCAGCGCCTCATGGAGACGGCTGCGCACATCGGTGCCGCCACCGAGCTCGGCCTCACCGCGCGCGCCGAGTCACAGGTCCTGACCAGCGCGCTGACCGAGCAGCGCCGACGGCTGCTGACCGACCTCGACGCCATCGCCGACGCGGCCATGGCGGCCGCCGCGACGGTATCCGCGCTCCACCTCGGCGGGCTCCGTTCCTGCCACCGCGACGTCTAGCGCAGGACCGACTCGTAGACCGTCATGGTCTGGTCGCCGATGGACGACCAGGAGAAGTTCTCCACGACCCGCTCGCGCCCCGCCTGACCGCGTGCCCGGGCGCGGACCGGGTCCGAGACGGCGTCGGTGAGTGCCGCGGCCAGGTCGAGGACGAAGCGGTCGGGATCCACTGGTGCCCCGCTGCCGTCGGCCACCTGCTCGATCGGAACCAGCCATCCGGTCTCGCCGTGGACGACGACCTCGGGGATGCCCCCAGTCGCTGTGGCAACGACGGCGAGCTCGCAGGCCATGGCTTCGAGGTTGACGATCCCGAGTGGTTCGTAGACCGAGGGACAGGCGAAAACCGTTGCGGAACTGAGCAAGGCAATCACTTCAGTCCTCGGCAGCATCTCGGCGATCCACACCACTCCATGGCGACCCTGGCGCAGCTCGGCGATCAACGCACCGACCTCGGCATTGATCTCGGGGGTGTCCGGGGCGCCGGCACAGAGGACGAGCTGGACCTCCGGGGGTAGCTTGGCCGCGGCACGCAGCAGGTAGGGCAGCCCCTTCTGGCGCGTGATCCGGCCCACGAAGACCACCGATGGGCGGGTGGGGTCGACGCCGTACTTGCGCGCCACCTCGAGCGCCTCCGCGCTTGGGTCCCGTTGCCAGAGCTGGGAGTCGATGCCGTTGTGGACGACGTGTACGGCGGCCGGGTCGACCGCCGGGTAGGTGTTCAGCACGTCCAGTCGCATCCCGGCGCTCACCGCGATGACTGCAGCCGCCGCCTCGTAGGCCGTCCGCTCGGCCCAGCTGGACACCGCATAGCCACCGCCGAGCTGCTCGGCCTTCCAGGGACGCATGGGCTCCAGGCTGTGGGCCGAGATCACGTGGGGCACCCCGGCCAGCAGCGACGCCAGGTGTCCACCCAGGTTGGCGTACCAGGTGTGGGAGTGGACCAGGTCCGCGCCGGCACAGTCTCCCCCCATGGTCAGGTCGACCCCAAGGGTCTGCAGTGCCGGGTTCGCGCTCGAGAGCTGCGGCAGCTCGGCGTACCCGGTGGTGCCGGCCTCCTCACGTGGCCCACCGAAGCACCGGACCCTGACGTCGACGTCACCCCGGGCCCGCAGCGCGCGCACCAGCTCGGCGACGTGGACACCCGCGCCACCGTAGACCAGAGGTGGGTACTCCTTGCTCAGGATGTCGACTCTCACGTCGTGAACGTTAGCGGCCCAAGGGGTCGCCGCGACACCCTCCCAGCCATAGGGTCAACCCATGGCGAAGCAGACTGGTAACCCGAAGGTTCTGGCAATCGTCCTGGCGGGCGGTGAGGGCAAACGGCTGATGCCCCTGACCGCCGACCGGGCCAAACCCGCGGTGCCGTTCGGCGGGATCTACCGGCTGATCGACTTCGCGCTGAGCAACATCGTGAACTCGGGCTATCGCCAGGTCGTGGTGCTCACGCAGTACAAGTCGCACAGCCTGGACCGCCACATCAGCAAGACGTGGCGGATGTCGACGATGCTCGGCAACTACGTGACACCGGTGCCTGCCCAACAGCGCATCGACAAGAGCTGGTTCCTGGGCAGCGCCGACGCGATCTACCAGAGCCTGAACCTCGTGCACGATGAGATGCCCGACATTGTGGTGGTGGCCGGCGCGGACCACGTCTATCGCCTGGACTTCGCCCACATGGTCGAAAGGCACATCGAGAACGGGGCCGGTGTGACGGTGGCCGCGATCCGTCAGCCGATCTCGTTGTCCGACCAGTTCGGCGTCATCGAGCTCGACGCCGACAACCCCTCAAAGATCCACGCCTTCAAGGAGAAGCCCAAGGACGTGGTCGGGCTGCAGGACTCCCCTGACGAGATTCTGGCCTCGATGGGCATCTACGTATTCAATGCCGACGTCCTCATCGATGCGGTCACCCGAGACGCCGGACGCGAGGGGAGCGCGCGCGACATGGGCGGCGACATCGTGCCGGACTTCGTGCGCCGGGGCGAGGCCTACGTCTACGACGTCAAGGACAACCCGCTCCCGGGCTCGACCCAACGCGACCACGGCTACTGGCGTGACGTCGGCACGATCGACTCCTACTACGACGCCCAGATGGACCTCATCTCGTTCCATCCTGTGTTCAACCTCTACAACTACGAATGGCCGATCTACACCGACCACGGCAACTATCCACCGGCCAAGTTCGTCCATGGGTCGCAGAACCGGGTCGGCGAGGCGCTCAACTCCGCGGTCTCACCCGGTGTCGTCATCAGCGGCGCGCTCGTGACCGGCTCGGTGCTCTCCCCGGGTGTTCACATCCACAGCTACGCGACCATCACCGACAGCGTCCTGCTCGACTTCGTCGAGGTC
>JANOHS010000590.1:0-2002 GCA_031406655.1 Micrococcales bacterium | reverse complement strand
GTGGTCAGCTCTGCGTACGTCGTTGGTCGCCGGTGGATGCCAGGTCGTACGGCGCGCCGATGGCCGCGGTGAGGAAGATCAGCGGGGCGTTGACTCCCAAGTGCTGGCGAAGGTCAACCAGGTTGGTCAGCTCAAAGGACTGGATGAAGACCGGCGCGTTCGCCTCGTCGAGTCCCGCGCCACGGACCTGCTGCACCATCGGCGTCTCGAGGTCCAGGCCGATCGAGCGGAAATAGGTTGGGTGTTTGGTCTCCGGGTAGACGCCCACCTCACGGTGCAGCTCCTTGCTGAGCTTCTCGCGCAATGCCAGCACCTCGGCGAAGGTCGGGATCTGGAACCGGCCGTCGTACATGGTGTTCTCCTGGCGAAGCGCGGGCAGCCGCTCCTTGGCCCGAAGGGTCTTGATTTCCGCGAGGGTGAAGTCCTCGGTGAACCAGCCGACCAGGATCTCCCCATTGATGACCTTCGTGGTCTTGCGGTCAGCGAACTTCGGGAGGCTGGAGACATCCGTGGTCCCGCCGATCTCGTTCTCGTGGCGAGCCACCAGCACGTGGTCCTTGGTCGAGACCAGGTCGGGCTCGATGAAGTCCGCGCCCATCCGCGCCGCCAGCTCGTAGGAAGCCAGGGTGTGCTCGGGGCGGTAGCCGGCTGCGCCACGGTGGCCGATGACCAGCGGCTCCGTCGCAGCCGGCATACGAGTAATAGGAGTGAGCGTGGCGACGCTCCCACCGAGCGATCTGTTCATCACCCAAGCCCATCGGACACAAGACACCGCGTGGCGCCTGCGGGGCGAAGATCCGATGACCTTAAGGCGAACGACAGACTGGGGTCGGCCGTCGAGGACGTCGCGCGCCTCCTGGTCCTCGTTGCTTCCGACGAGCGCGCCTTGGGCCCGCTGATCCGGGAGCTCACCGAGGTGTCCTACCAGTTCGAGCACCCGTTCGTCCTCGACTCCACAGCCACCCAGACGACGTTCGTCCTCGCTCCGACGCCGTGGGAGGACGTCCTGGTCAGAGTCATCGCGAGCTACCGGGAGAAGGCGTGATCCGTCTCAGGCGTTGCGGTGGTTCTCCACCCAGGTCGCGGCCGCGAGCAGCGCACGAGAAACGGACCGTGCCTCAATGGGCGTCAGGTGCTCCTTGTGCTCGTTGGACAAGAACACCACGACGCTGCGGTCGACCTGCATGGCTGCGACGTCGGCCGAGAAATCATGATCGCCGCGCAACGGCGGCCAGTGCGGCCCAAAGTGACTGGATGGTTCGGTTTCGTCGTCGGGATGGTCGGTCCGACACCAGCTGGGGCAATTGGCGGTTTTCATGCCTTTAGTCTGTCAAGTTAACTGCCTCCTGACGAGCGGCACCCGAAATGAGTGCAGGTTCACAGGCCGGGAAGCCCGGTCAGAACTCCCCGTTGACCAGCCCCATGACCTCGATCCGCCAGTCGGCAAAGCTCATCTCTGGTTCGCGGGCACGCAGCTCGGCCAGCGCCTGCTCCCGGGTCGGTTCGGCGCCCAGCGCCACGGCGGCGATGTGCTCCGCCGACTCGTCGTGGGGAAGCACCCGGACCCCGATCCGGGTCCCCGGCTTGTCAGCCTGGATGGCATGGGCCAGGACATCCAGCAACGCCAGCCGCGCACTCTGGTCATCTGGCGCTGAAGCCTCGACCGGGGTGTGACCCCCGACGAGGACGACCACGCCGCCGTCGGACATCGCCGGCAGGATGGTGGAGGAAGCGGTGAACCGGGCGAGGAGCCCGTCCTCAAGGAAGTTGCGGACCCGTTCGATGACCGCCCCACCGCGCGCGGCGACGTGGACAGGCAGCTGTACGTAGCAGTCGAGCGAGCCGGGCTCGAGGCCGGCGATGGCCGAGTCCAGTTTCGTGAGATCGTCGACCGCTGTCACCTCGGCGCCCGTCTCCCTCAGGGCTGCCGAAACCGCAGCCACCGCCTCGGCTGCTCCTGTCACCACTACCGTCGAGACCACTGTCTCTCCCTTCGCCGTCG
>JANOHS010000498.1:0-1880 GCA_031406655.1 Micrococcales bacterium | reverse complement strand
CCAGCGCGGCATACCGCTTGTTCAGCTTGCGCACGAGGTTCTGGTCGGAGTGCACCGCCGGCTCAGCAAGCTGAGCCTCGAGGTCGGCGTACTCCTGCACCAGCGTCGCAGCGGACTCGAGCATGCTGGGCACCTTCCCATCGGGGCTTCGGACAAAGACCGGGCAGACAGCAACGCCGGCCCCGCGACCATCAGGGTCGGGGACCGGCGTGCGTGGAAGCTAGTTGTCGACCTTCTCGACCTTCTTGCCGTAGCGCGCCTGGAAGCGGGCGATGCGGCCACCGGTGTCGAGAATCTTCTGCTTGCCCGTGTAGAACGGGTGGCACTGCGAGCACACGTCGGACGAGATCTTGCCGCCGGTCACCGTGCTTCGGGTCTGGAACGTGGAGCCACAGGTGCAGGTGACCGTGGTCTCGACGTACGTGGGGTGAAGGTCCTTCTTCAACGTGTGCTCCTTGAGGTTGGGGCGAGGCCGGGTCGTGCGCGCGTGACTCCACGCAGACGGGAACCGGCGGCCAACACATGATTGTGCCAGATCAGACACATATGCCGAAAACGTCACCCTGGTGAGAATCATTCCCACCACTAATCGGGGCGTGGGTTGAGATCCGGGCGGATCAGTCGTCCTCGTCCATCTGGATCGACGATGTCTTCTGGACCTGCATGAGGAACTCGACGTTGCTCTTGGACTTCTTGAGCCGGTCGATCAGCAGCTCGATCCCCTGCTGCTGGTCGAGGGCGGAGATCACCCTGCGCAGCTTCCAGACGATCTTGAGCTCCTCATTGGCCATCAGGATCTCCTCGCGCCGGGTACCTGAGGGGTTGAGGTCGATGGCCGGGAAGATACGGCGCTCGGCGAGATGACGCGAGAGGCGCAGCTCCATGTTGCCGGTGCCCTTGAACTCCTCGAAGATCACCTCGTCCATCTTGGAGCCGGTGTCGACCAGAGCGGTGGCGAGGATGGTCAGCGAGCCGCCGTTCTCGATGTTGCGGGCGGCACCGAAGAAGCGCTTGGGCGGGTAGAGCGCGCTGGAGTCGACACCACCGGAAAGGATCCGGCCGCTCGCGGGTGCCGCGAGGTTGTAGGCACGGCCCAGCCGGGTGATCGAGTCGAGCAGGATGACGACGTCGTGACCCATCTCGACCAGGCGTTTGGCCCGCTCGATCGCCAGCTCGGCGACCGTCGTGTGGTCGGTGGCCGGCCGGTCGAAGGTCGAGGCGATGACCTCACCCTTGACCGCCCGCTGCATGTCCGTGACCTCCTCGGGGCGCTCGTCCACCAGGACGACCATGAGGTGTGCCTCGGGGTTGTTGGTCGTGATGGCGTTGGCGATGGCCTGCAGGATCAGCGTCTTTCCGGCCTTGGCCGGGCTGACGATCAGACCGCGCTGGCCCTTGCCGATGGGGGCAATGAGGTCGATCAGGCGGGTCGACAGGATGTTCGGCTCGGTCTCGAGACGGAGTCGCTCCTGCGGATAGAGAGGGGTGAGCTTGGCGAAGTCGACGCGGCCCAGGGACTGATCCGGCGTCAGGCCGTTGATGGTGTCCAGGCGAACGAGCGCGTTGAACTTCTGGCGAGCCGGGATCTGCTCACCTTCGCGCAGGACGCGAACGGCGCCGGTGACGGCGTCGCCCTTGCGCAAGCCGTTCTTCTTGACGATGCCGAGCGGAACGTAGACGTCGTTCTCCCCGGGCAGGTAGCCACTGGTCCGCAGGAACGCGTAGCTGTCGAGCACCTCGAGGATGCCGGAACCGGGACCAGGACGTCGTCCTCGTTGACGGCATCGATGGCCTCGCTCTGGCCCTGTCCACCGAAGCTCTCGCCCGACCCGCCACGGCGCTTGCGGTCCCGGCTGCGCTGACGGTTCCGTCGGCGACCG
>JANOHS010000471.1:0-2445 GCA_031406655.1 Micrococcales bacterium | reverse complement strand
CTGGGCGGCCGGGGCGTCACCGCGGGCCAGCGCGGCCAGCCCCGACATCCAGACTGCGCGCCACTCCCACGGGTCGGCGGTGAGCATCTCCGTTACGACGGTGTCGACCACGTCGAGCCGGCCGCCGTCCAGCGCCGCTCGGGCAGCGCCGAGGAGCACTTCGGGGGACGCCTCGGGCGCGGCCATCAGTGCGTCGAGCCTGGCCGCCGGGTCCTCGATGCTCACCGTGCGGAGCCAGGCGGTCATCGGGTCGCTCTCGTCGACCCGCAGGGCAGGCAGCTCGTGCCAGTCCAGGGTCTCGTCTGCGACCGCAGGGACGTCGAAGAGCAGCGAGGACGTCGAGTGCGCCGCCGCCCCGGCGCCCGGCCGGTCCGACACGACCTCACGAAGAACACCCATCAGCTGCACCCGCAGCTCGTCGGCAGAGACGAAACGATCGGCAGGGTCCGGCGCACAGGCCTTGGCCAACAGCCGGTACAGCGAGTCGTGCCCCTGGAACAGCGGGGTCTCGCCGACCGGCGGCAGGGAGGACAGATAGGTCGACTGATAGCCGCGGAACTCCATTGCCAGCACCAGGAGCGTGCGACCGATCGTGAAGATGTCAGACGCCACCGACGTGCCGACCTGGGGCACCTCCGGTGCCTGGTAGCCGACCGTGCCGTAGATCGCCGAGTCCAGGTCATCGAGGCGGCGCACCCCGCCGAGGTCGATGAGCCTGACCGCATCTCCGACCTGGATGATGTTGTCCGGCTTGAAGTCGCAGTAGACCAGCCCGAGGTCGTGAAGGTACTGGAAGGCCGGCAGGATCTCGATGATGAAGGCGATGGCCTGGTCGACCGGGAGGGGGTCGTACTTGCCTCCGGCTGCCTTCATCCGTGACTTGAGCAACGCCTTCAGCGACGTGCCCCCGACGTACTCCATGACGATGTAGCCGGCGCCCTCATGGGTGACGAAGTTGTAGATCTCGACGATCAGCGGGTGCTCGACCTGGGCCAGGAACTGTCGCTCGGCGATTGCCGCGGCCAGCGCGTCCGCGTCACCGGAGTTGAGCAGCCCCTTGAGGACCACCCAGCGGTTGGAGACGTTGCGGTCGCGCGCGGCATAGACCCAGCCCAGCCCGCCATGGGCCAGACACCCGGCAACCTCGTACTGCCCACCGACCAGGTCACCGGCCGCGAGCTTGGGAGTGAACGAGAACGGGTTGCGGCACTTGGCGCAGAATCCCTCGGTACGCCCGGGCTGACCTTCACGTGAGCGGCCGACAGGCGACCCGCAGGACGGACAGTTGCGTTTGTCCTCCGGAACGACCGGGTTCGCCATGATCGCCGCGGCCGCGTCCACCGCGGGGATCGGCGGGATCGTCGTCAGTCCGGCGCCGAGCCGGGCGCCGCGCAGTCGTTTCGAGGAGGTCCCGACCCGGCGGGTCACCGTGGAGCCGGTGAGCGCTCGCGCAGAGCCCAACGCCGTTGAGGCCAGCCGGTTGGAGGCTCGCGACACGGTCGAGACACTGCTGCCGATCCCTGCCGGCTGGGTCGCAACCGATCCGTCGGCCCCCTGCGGCGCGGTGCTGCTCGAGAGTGCGCTGCCAGGCTGGACGGAACCGCCGGGAGAGCCGCAGATGTCGCAGTAGCCATCCAGGATCGTTCCGCCACACCCGGGTTGGGCGCAGGCGATGGTGGTCATGTCGTCCCTTCGGGCGTCGAGCGTGAGGCGAGGTAGGCCTGGTGGGCCGCGACCAGGGCACGGGCGCGGGCCATGTCGGTGGGCTGGGCACGCAGGACGTCGCGGGCGCGCCGGAACAGCTCGGCGAGGTCGTCGGCGGCGTCAGGGTCTGCGGCACGCGCGCCCGTGGTGCTGCCGGCGGCTCGGGCTGCCTTGACCGCGTACGCCTCCAGCCGTCCAGTCAGCTCGTCGCGTTCGTCCAGGGCCGTGGCGTATGCCGCGTGCGCGAGGTTCAGGGCGCGGCTCACCGTTGCCAGCCGGGCCAGGTAGGTGCCCACCTCGGCGGGCTCCTGAGGCACCGGCCCCAGTGCTGCGACATCGGGGACCGCGAGCCTGGGGGCGGGGTCGACGGCGGCCACGCAACGGGTGGCGAGGTCGCGGATCGCTGCGCCCTGGGCTTCGAGCTCCGCGCGCAGCTCCCGGGCTCGCGCGACACCACGGACGGCCTCGGCCCGCGTGGCCGAACCGACGATGAGATCCCGCTCCGTGCGGGCCGCGTCGGCTTCAAGAGGTCCGACCAGACCGCCGACATCCGCGCCCCGCTTGGCCTTCCCAACCATCTCGCCCAGACGCGCGTCGAGCTTGGCCAGCTTGCCGGACAGACGCTCACGGGTGTCCGGCGGCTCGGTGGCCACCAGGTCCCGGACCCGTTCCAGCTGGGCCCGAAGCTGCCGCAGCCGGCTGGTCACATCGGCGTTGGAGGGGTCCAGGGACAGCCGCGCC
>JANOHS010000464.1:0-1647 GCA_031406655.1 Micrococcales bacterium | reverse complement strand
CGGGCGCTCTATCGTGGTTCCGCCAACCCGTGACGGGTCCAGCCGCGCATACGCGCGAACAGCAAAGGGTGACCATGGGCATACGGATTCAGGACTCTGCGGACGTCTCCCCGGAGGCCACCATCGGCGACGGCTCCTCGGTGTGGCACCTCGCACAGGTGCGTGAGGGCGCGGTGCTGGGGGAGAACTGCATCATCGGCCGCGGCGCCTACGTGGGGACCGGCGTGAGGATGGGCGACAACTGCAAGCTGCAGAACTACGCGCTGGTCTACGAGCCGGCGGTGCTGGAGGACGGGGTATTCGTCGGCCCGGCCGTCGTGTTCACCAACGACCACTTCCCCCGCTCGATCGACCCGGACGGCACGCTCAAACGGGGCGACGACTGGGAGGCGGTCGGGGTCACGGTGCGCCACGGTGCCTCGATCGGTGCCCGGGCCGTATGCGTGGCTCCGGTCACCATCGGACGCTGGGCCCTGGTGGCCGCGGGGTCGGTGGTGACCAAGGACGTTCCCGACTTCGCCCTCGTGGCGGGGGTTCCGGCCCGGCGGATACGATGGGTCGGCCGCGCTGGCGTCCCCCTTGAGCCGGCGGATGCGGGCACGTTCACGTGCCCCCAGACCGGCGAAATATATGTCGAGACCGACGACCGCCTGATGGAGGCAACCCAGTCATGAACGAATTCATCTCCCCGGCAAAGCCACTCATTGGTGACGAGGAGCGTGAGGCTGTCGACCGCGTGCTGCGCAGCGGCATGCTCGCCCAGGGCCCCGAGGTTGCGGCGTTCGAGAAGGAGTTCTCCGAGCACTTCCGGATCGGCCGCGCCTGCGTCGCCGTGAACTCCGGCACCTCGGGCCTGCACCTGGGTCTGCTCTCCAGCGGTGTCAAGGCCGGTGACGAGGTGATCGTCCCCTCGTTCACCTTCGCCGCCACGGCCAACTCCGTTGCCCTGACTGGCGCTACGCCGGTCTTCGCCGACATCGACGCCGGTAGCTTCTGCCTCAGCGCCGCCGCCGTCGAGGCCGCCATCACCGACAAGACGGTCGGCATCATGCCGGTGCACCTCTACGGGCACCCGGCCGACATGACCGGTCTGCAGGCGGTGGCCGACAAGCATGGCCTGAAGATCTTCGAGGACGCGGCCCAGGCGCACGGCGCCTCGCTGAACGGCATACCGGTGGGCGCGTTCGGCGCGTTCGGGATGTTCTCGCTCTACCCGACCAAGAACATGACCTCCGGTGAGGGCGGCATGGTCTCGGTGGCCGACGACGAGACCGAGCGCCTCATGCGGCTCTACCGCAACCAGGGCATGATGCGCCAGTACGAGAACGAGGTCGTCGGGTTCAACGCGCGGATGACCGAGATCCACGCGGCGATCGGTCGAGTTCAGCTGACCAAGGTCGGTGCCTGGACCAAGCAGCGTCAGGAGAACGCCGACTTCCTGTCGGCCAACCTCAATGGCGTCACTACCCCCCCGGTCGCCGAGGGCGCTGTCCACGTCTACCACCAGTACACGGTCCGGGTGCCGCAGGACCGCGACGGCCTGGCCAGGGCGCTGAAGGACGAGTACAACATCGGCTCAGGCATGTTCTACCCGGTGCCGAACCACCGCCTCGCGCCGTTCCAGGTCGACGTGGACCTGCCCGAGAC
>JANOHS010000612.1:0-18244 GCA_031406655.1 Micrococcales bacterium | reverse complement strand
CGCCTTCGACCTGCGCGACGCCGAGAGGACCGAGCAGCTCTTTGCACTGGAGCAGATCGACGCGGTCATCCACTTCGCCGGGCACAAGGCGGTGGGCGAGAGCGTGGAACAGCCGTTGGAGTACTACGACAACAACCTCGTCTCGACGTTCGCGCTTGTCCGTGCGATGTCGCGTCACGCGGTCACCAAGCTCGTCTTCTCCTCATCCGCAACGGTTTACGGCGAGAGCGCTCCCGTGCCGATGAGTGAGGACTTCCCCACGTCGGCGACCAACCCCTACGGTTGGACCAAGGTGATGATCGAGCAGATCCTGCGCGACGTCGCCGTGGCTCAACCGAGCTGGCGGATCGCCCTGCTCCGATACTTCAACCCCGTCGGCGCTCACGCCTCGGGCACGATCGGTGAGGACCCGTCGGGGAGCCCGAACAACCTGGTGCCCTACATCTCCCAGGTCGCGGTCGGCCGCCGCGAGAAGCTACTCATCTTCGGCGATGACTACGACACCCCCGACGGCACCGCACTACGGGACTACATCCACGTGGAGGACCTTGCCGCAGGTCACGTCGCCGCCCTCGCCCGGCTCACCTCCACCGACCGGGCCGTGAGCACCTGGAACCTCGGCACCGGCACGGGCTCGAGCGTTCTCGACGTGCTGCATGCGTTCGAAAGGGCAGTGGGTCATCCGCTGCCGTACGAGGTCGTGGGGCGACGCGCCGGAGACATCGCGGCCTCCTATGCCGACCCCACTCGCGCCAACGCAGAGCTCGGCTGGCGGGCTTCCCGCTCGATCGACGACATGTGCGCCGACGCCTGGCGCTGGCAGTCCCAGAACCCGCACGGATACCCCGAAACCTGATCGGCACTGACGATGGCCACGGTCGGCGTCCCCAACACCCCAACCACCTGTCGGTAGTCTCTCCTGCGAACCGAAGTACCAGTGGAGTGAGGGAGACCCATGGACGCCGTTGACATCGCCAGATGGCAGTTCGCCATCGTGACCGTGTACCACTACTTCTTCGTCCCGGTCACGATCGGTCTGTCGGTCATCGTGGCCGGCTTCGAGACGGCCTGGCTACGTCATCGCAACCCCGAGATGCTGCGGCTGACCAAGTTCTTCGGCAAGCTCTTCACGATCAACTTCGCACTCGGTCTGGTCACCGGCATCGTCCAGGAGTTCCAGTTCGGAATGAACTGGAGCGACTACTCGCGCTTCGTCGGCGACATCTTCGGCGCGCCATTGGCCATCGAGGCACTGCTCGCGTTCTTCCTCGAGTCAACCTTCCTCGGCCTGTGGATCTTCGGATGGGACAAGCTCCCGCCCAAGCTGCATGCGGCCTGTATGTGGCTCGTCGCGGTCGGCACCTTGCTGTCGGCCTACTTCATCCTCGCCGCCAACTCCTTTATGCAGAACCCCGTCGGGTACCGGTTCAACGAGGCGACCGGGCGTGCAGAGCTCACCGACTTCGTCGCCGTGCTCACCAACAAGGTCCAGATGGTGACGTTCCCGCACACCATCACCAGCGCCTACATGGTCGCTGGTGCCTTCGTCATGGCGGTGGGACTCTGGCACCTGCGCAAGCCGGATGTCGGCGTCAACGCGGGCATGTACCGAAAGGCCACGCGGATCGGCGCCTGGTTCACGCTGGTCTCAGCGTTGGCCGTGGTCGTCACGGGGGACTTCCAGGGCAAGGTGATGACCGAGGTCCAGCCGATGAAGATGGCCGCTGCCGAGGCGCTCTACGACTCCGAGGCCAGCCATGCGCCGTTCTCGCTGTTGACGATCGGCTCGCTGGACGGCAGCCAGGAACAGTTCGCCGTCAAGGTGCCGAGCCTGCTCAGCTACCTGGCCACCGGAAGCTTCGACGGCCCCGTCGAGGGCATCAACGAGATCAAGGCCAGGTACGAGAAGCAGTACGGCGCGGATGCCGCGTCCCGGGTGTTCGCCGACAGCTACACCCCGACCATCCCGCTCACCTACTGGACCTTCCGGATCATGATCGGGCTCGGGATGGTGGGCGCCCTGATCGCCGTCGCCGTGTTGTGGTCAACCCGCCGCGACCGGGTCCCCCGCCACCGTCTGTGGTTCTGGGCGATCGTCGCCACCCCGCTGCTTCCGTTGTTCGCCAACAGCTTTGGCTGGATCTTCACCGAGGCGGGCCGACAGCCCTGGATCGTCTTCGGCATCATGACGACCTCCAGCGGCGTGTCCCCGAACGTGTCCGCCGGCGAGGTGTGGACCTCATTGATCACCCTCACCCTGCTGTATGCCGGCCTGGCCGTCATCGAGATGAAGCTGCTCCTGCGGGCCATTGGGTCCGGTGCTCCGGAGTTCGAAGAGCCCGTTGACCCCGCCGACCGGGACGAGGACGCGCCACTCGTCTTCGCCTACTGAGAACCGAGGACATCATGGAGCTCACCACCGTCTGGTTCATCCTGATCGCCGTCCTGTGGACCGGCTACTTCGTCCTTGAGGGCTTTGACTTCGGTGTCGGCATGCTGATGCCGGTGCTTGGCCGGGGCGAGCACGGAGAGGTGCGAAAGCGCGTACTGCTGAACACGATCGGCCCGGTCTGGGACGGCAACGAGGTCTGGCTGCTGACGGCTGGCGGCGCGACGTTCGCCGCCTTCCCCCACTGGTACGCAACGATGTTCAGCGGCCTCTACCTCCCGCTGTTGATCATCCTGGTCGCGCTGATCGTGCGCGCCCTGGGCTTCGACTACAGGGGCAAGGTGGACGACCCGACATGGCGCAGCCGCTGGGACGGCGCGATCTTCTTCGGCTCCGCCCTCCCGGCCCTGCTCTGGGGTGTCGCGCTGACCAACGTGGTGATGGGTCTGCCGATCAATGCCGACAAGGAGTACACGGGCAACTTGTTCACGCTCCTCAACCCGGTTGGGCTGCTGGGCGGGCTGACCACCGTGGCGCTCTTCCTCACCCATGGTGCGATCTTCATCGCGCTCAAGACCGAGGGCGATGTCAGGCACGAGGCGCGCCGACTGGCGGTCAAGGTCGGGGCAGGCACCGCGGTGCTGGCGGTTGCCCTGCTGGTCACCGTCAACGTGTCGACCGGCTCCGCCGGCTCGTGGGTCGCTGCGGTTGTGGCCGCAGTCGCCCTGCTGGCAGGGTTGTTCGCCGCGTTCCGCGATCGTGAGGGATGGGCGTTCATCGGGACGTTCGTCGCGATCGCTGCCGCCGTGGCCACCTTGTTCCTGGCGCTGTTCCCCGACGTGATGCCCTCCACCACCAACGCAGCCTTCTCGTTGACCACGGCGAACGCGAGCAGCACGGAATACACGCTCACGATCATGACCTGGGTTGCCGCGATCTTCACCCCCATCGTGCTGCTATACACCTCGTGGACCTACTGGACCTTCCGCAAGCGGATCGGCACCCAGCACATCCCGGCCAGCACCGTGGGCGCCCTGCACTGATGCGGCCGTTCGACCCCCGTCTGCTCGCCCAGGTCCCCGCGACGCGACGGCCGGTGCTTGCCCTTGGGGCGATCAGCGTCGTGCAGGGCCTCGCGACGATCGCGCTGGCATTCGCCGTGACCACCCTGGTCGTCGCCGTGGTTGAGGGTCGCGAGGCGCTGACGCCCGGGATCTGGCTCGTGGGCCTCTTCACCCTGCGTGCGGTGCTCGCCGTCGCGAACGAGCTTGTCGGGTCATGGGCCGGTCTGCGGGTGTCGACCCTGCTTCGGGAACGCCTCATCGGGGCTTGGCTGGAGCGGGACGCCGAGTCGCGCCCAGAGGCGGGACGCGCGCAAACCCTTGCGGCACAAGGGATGACCAGCATCGAGCCGTATGTCGCGCGCTACCTCCCAGCGCTCGTATCCGGTGCGTTCCTGCCGTTGCTCGCCATCGGCACCCTGGCGTTCGTCGACTTGCCCAGCGCGCTGATCGTCGCGCTCACCGTCCCGCTGCTACCCGTTTTCGCCGCCCTGATCGGGCACACCACGCAGGAGTCGACGCAGCGCCGGTGGCGGGCGCTCGCGTCGCTGTCGGGACACTTCCTCGATGTGATGCGAGGCCTGCCGACCCTTGCGTCGTACGGTCGGGCCGAGGCCCAGGTGGACACGATCGCCACAGTGAGCCGGCGGCACCGTGTCGCCACGATGAGGACGCTACGGCTTGCCTTCATGAGCTCCGCCGCACTTGAGCTCCTGGCCACCATCTCCGTGGCTCTCGTCGCCGTGACCGTGGGCCTTCGCCTGGCCGGCGGCTCGATGCCGCTACACACTGCCATGTTGGCGATTCTCCTTGCCCCAGAGGCCTACTGGCCGATCCGCCGGGTCGGCGCCGAGTTCCACTCGGCGGCCGACGGAGCCCAGGCGCTGGACGACGTCCTCGCCGAGCTGACGCCAACCCACCCGGGACCGAACACCGCGGATCGCGCGTTTCGGCGTCGTTTACAGCCGGAAACGGGCGATCCGCGGTGCTCGGTGGGGCTCGAGGGTCCTGTGGTGGTCCAAGGCTTGAGCTACCGATACCCCGGCGCGACCACCGACGTCCTGAGCGGCGTCTCCCTGGAGCTTCCCATCGGGCTCACGGTCGTGACCGGTCCCTCCGGCGCGGGCAAGTCGACACTGCTGGAGCTGCTGGCAGGCCTCCGTGCCCCGAGCATCGGTACTGTCGCCGCCCCCAGCGCCCACCTGGTCACCCAACGACCCTTCATCGCACCCGGGACGGTCAGAGACAACCTCAGCCTGGGCAACGATAGCGCTGACGACGCTCTCTGGGAGGTCCTGCGCGAGATCGGGCTCGAAGGCACGGTCGCCGCCCTTCCGAAGGGCCTGGACGCCCGGCTCGGCGATGACGGCTTCGGGCTGTCGGCCGGACAGCGTGCCCGTCTCACCCTTGCTCGGGCCGCCCTGTCGACTACCCCGCTGCTCCTGCTCGATGAGCCCACGGCGCATCTCGACGTCCAGTCAGCGGCGTTGGCGCACAACCTGATCCAGTCGTTGGCCGAGCTACGCACCGTCGTCGCGGTCACCCATCGACCCGAGCTTCTTGCCCTGGCCGACCACCATGTTCACCTCATCCTGCGTCCCGCTGCGACCCTCACCGAGGTCCACCCGTGACGACCCCCGACCTGCGGACCGAGTCCCTCGGCGCGAGGCCCGACGTCCGGGCAGTGCGGGCGGTTCGGGCAGTCCTCGGCGCGGGGCTGCTGGGCGGCATCGCGACCACTTCGGGAATCGCCCTGACCGCCACCTCCGGATGGCTGATCGTCCGGGCCAGCGAACGCCCCCCCATCCTCATGCTGCTCACCGCGATCGTGGCGGTGCGTGCGTTTGGGATGGCCCGACCGGTCTTTCGCTACTGGGAGCGCCTGCGCTCGCACGACGTCGCCCTCGCCGACCTCGCGGCCCGGCGCACCACGGCATACGAACGGCTCATCCCACTCACCCCTGCACGCCTTGGCCGTCGTGGCCGCGCCGACCTGCTGACCGGGATCGTCGACGACCTCAGTGACGTCGTGGACGCCCAGGTGCGGGTCACCGTCCCTGTCCTGTCGGCGCTCATCGCCGGCGTCCTGGCCGCGCTGGTCACGACAGCCCTCTCACCGGCTGGCGGGTTGGTGATCGCCGCCATGGTGATCCTCACCGCTGCCGTGTTCGCCCTCGGCTGGCGGCTGGAAGCACAGTCCCAGCAGACCCTTCTGAGCGCTCGCGCGGAGGTCGCCCGGGTCACAGCTCTGGTGACCGGCAACGCCAGCGAGCTCCGGGCCATCGGTGCCTCTGTCCGGGCCCAGGCCTGGTTGAAGGCCGCTCACGAGGACCTGAGCCGGTCAGCCGGGCGTCAGAGCCTCGGTCGTGCTGCGGCCGCAGGGCTGCTGCTGCTCCTGACCGCCGCCGGCACGGTCGCCATGGCGGTCGTGATCCTGCCGAAAGTCGGCGCCGGCATCTCGACGCCGATCGCTGCGCTCCTGGTCCTCACGCCGATCGCCATCGGAGACGCCCTCTCCACCCTGCCCGATGCGATGCGTGCCCTCGCCCGGTCCCAGGCCAGCGCCGTCCGTCTCGACACCCTGCTCGACCAGGAGCCGGCGGTCGTGTCGGCAGGGGTCGACCCGCTGGAAGCAGGGGACGGTATGCCGTCCCGAATCTCCGTGAACGACCTCACTGCCGCCTGGGCCGGGACCGTACCGCAGGTCGGACCGATGGACCTGCGGCTCGAGCCCGGAACGAGCCTGGCCATCACCGGACCCAACGGCTGCGGCAAGTCCACGCTACTGGCCGTGCTCGCCCGACAGCTCGACCCCGCCGGCGGCACCTACCGCCTGGGAGACCAGGATGCGCTGGCCCTCGAGCTCGAGGCGGCCCGCCGGGTCTTCGCAGTCCTTGACGACGAGCCTCATCTGTTCGCCTCCACCCTGCGAGCGAACCTCGGGCTGGCACGACCCGGCGCGTCTGATGCAGAGCTGGTCGAGGCCCTGGGCCGGGCTGGCCTCGGGCAGTGGTTCGCCGACCTCGCTGACGGGCTCGACACCACCATCGGGGCGCGCGGCCGCGGCGTCTCCGGAGGGGAGCGGGCCCGACTCGGACTCGCCCGGGCTCTGGTCTCCGAGCGGCCGGTGCTTCTGCTCGACGAGCCGGTGGCCCACCTCGACCACACCACTGCGGACGCCGTCCTGGGCGACCTCACTGCTTCAACGACCAGACAGTCGGTGGTCATGGTCAGTCATCGCCCTGACGGTCTGGCCGGGTTCGACCGCGTCATCGACCTCTCTCGGCCAGAGGTCTGACGACTCTTCCCAGCCCACCCCTTCCGCTGGTTGCCCTCAAACCACCGTTTCGGCACCGGATCGGGCCCGATTCGGTGGTTTCGGCGCAAGGAGCGCCACGTCTGTCTCGCGATCGGTCCATCCCGCGAGGCTGATGTGCAGCGCCGAGACGATCCGCTCGAACGAGAGCCCGACGTCCTGCGGCATACCGAAGCCGCCGTCGAGCTCGAGGCTGACGAAACCATGCAGGGCGCTTCGGGCGGCCCTGGTCGCGTGGATGGCCTCGTCACCCTCCAGCCCGTAGCCACGCAGGGCGGCGAACACGGCCTGCACCGCCTGTTCGCCGGCCGCCACGTGCTCGGGGTCCCCGGCATCTGGTACGCGTTGGGTCATCGGGTAAAGCCCGGGGTGGGCCAGCGCATAGTCGCGGTAGGCATGGGCGACGCAACGCAGCGCCTCCTGCCCGGACCGACCGGCCACCGATGTCGAGAGGCTCTTGGCCAGCTCTGCGGTGGCGCGAGCGGAGACCTTCTGCTGAAGCGCTTCCAGGTTGCGCACGTGCTTGTACAGCGACGGCGCAGCCACGCCGGTGCGGCTGGCGACGGCAGCCAGCGTCAGCGAGCTACGCCCCTGCTCATCGACCAGGGCCACCGCCGCATCGACGACAGCGGCGGTGGACAGGCCGGCCCTACGCATGGGCGACGTCAGCCAGGAACCCCAGGACAGACGACGCCGTCGCCTGCGGAAGCTCGGCGTGCGGGTAGTGCCCAGCCCCCTCGATCATGGTCAAGGTGGCCTCGGTGTGGGTGCCGAAAAGCCCCTGGGCGTATGCCGCGTCGGCTGCGGGGTCGGGGAAGTCGGGGTCTTTGGAGCCCATGATTATCCGCACAGGGCAGCGCACCTCCGCCGCTCGGTCATAGCACTCGCCCTGGCGGGTCGGGGCACCACGGGTCGCCGCCATCCGACCGGGCTCGCGCAGGTTGGCCCGCAGATCCCGCACGTACGTGGGGAAGTCGGCGGGCTTGGGCGCCTTGTACAACGTCGGGTAGTAGACCCGGCTCCAGATCGCGGCCCCGCTGGTCACGGCCGCGAGAGCCAGCCGGATCACGGGCGAGAGCTCACCTTGCCGGGCGAAGGGGCCGAGCAGGACCAGGCCACTGACCAGGGTCGGCTCCTCGGCCGCCGCCCAGACCGCCGCCGCCGCCGAGGATGAGTGGCCGATGATCGTCGCCGGCCCGCCGAGGTGGCGGATCAGCGCGAGCATGTCCCCGCCGGTCGCGGGGCTGCCGTAGCCGGCCCACTCGGAGCTCGACTCGCCATGTCCGCGCTGGTCCATGCGCACCACGCGATAGCCGACCTCGCTCAGGATGGGTGTCGTGAACCGGAAGACCTGGCGGATGTCGCCCATCCCCGGCGTGCAGAGCACCAGCGGGCCGCCCTCGGGGCCGCTCACGTCGTAGGCCAGGCGTCCGCCCGGAACGTCAAGGAACTCGGTTGTCAAGAGTTGGCTACTGTTCATAGCCATTACGCTAATATGACTAGCCAGCCGACGTCAACCCCCGCCCCCGACTCCCGCTGGTTGCCCTCAGACCACCGTTTTGCCCCCTGAACGAGCCAGTTTCGGTGGCTTCGGCGCAACAAGCTGGGGATCGCCCTCGAGAGTAGCCAGGCGACCTTCGAGATAGGCGCGCTCGACGTCGTTCTCGACCAGAGCCAATGCCCGCCGGTATGCCGCCGCCGCCGCCCCGACGCGCCCCAGCCTGCGCAGGAGGTCGGCGCGTGTCGCGGGCAGGTAGTGGTAGGTCGAGAGCGTCCGCCCGGCCTCGGCCTCGAGCTGGTCAAGCTGCGCCAGTCCCACCTCGGGACCGGAGTGGAAGCCCACTGCCGCGATGCGGTTCAGCGCCACGACGGGCGACGGCCACACCGTCAGCAGCAGGTCATAGAGGTCAACGAGCTGCCCCCAGTCGGTATCCGCGAAGCGTGGGGCCTCGGCGTGAACGGCGGCGATGGCGGCCTGGATGACGAACCTGCCTGGTCGGCCACCACGAAGCGCCTCGAGCACCATCACCCGGCACCGCGCGATCGTGGCTTGATCCCATCGGGTCCGGTCCTGGTCCTCGAGCAGCACCAGGGCGCCCGCTTCGTCGACGCGCGTGGCCCGTCGCACATCGGTGAGCAGCATGAGCGCGAGCAGGCCACGAACCTCACGCTCGTCGGGCATGAGGTCGGCCAGGACCCGGCACAGCTCTATCGCCCGGTCGACCAGGTCGGGCCGCACCAGGGCGTCGCCGGTAGGCGCCGTGTGGCCGGCGGTGAAGACCAGGTGCACCACGGTCAGCACGGCGTCGAGGCGCTCGGGCAGCTCGTGAGAGTCCGGCACCCGGTACGGGATCCGCGCGCCGGAGATCTTCTTCTTCGCGCGGGTGACCCTGGCCGCCATGGTCGGCTCGCTGACCAGGAAGGCGTGGGCGATCTGCTCGGTGGTCAGGCCGCAGACCAGCCGCAGGGTCAGAGCGACCTGAGCCTCCCGGGCAAGCGCCGGGTGACAACAGGTGAAGACGAGGCGCAACCGGTCGTCGGGTATCTGGTCCATCTCGGTGAGCTGCGTTTCAGGAGAGGGCAACCCGTCGCCATACGGGTCAACGAGAAGGGGAATCCTTGCCCGGAGGGCAGCCGCGCGACGATGGGAGTCGACAGCCTTGCGGCGCGCGGCCGTGGTCAGCCAGGCGCCCGGGTTGCGGGGTATGCCGTCCCGGCGCCATGTCTCGAGCGCGCTGAGGTAGGCGTCCTGCGCGCATTCCTGCGCGAGATCCAGGTCGCCCGCCACGCGCACCGTCGCGGCGAGCACCCGGGCCCACTCGTGACGGTGCGCGTCGGCGAGCGCACGGTTGACCTCGTCGGTCGTGGCCACGCGAAGGTCAGCCCTCCGGGAAGACCATGACCGGACGAACCTCGACCCCGCCGAACCGTGCGGGGACCATGCCGGCGATCTTGATCGCCTGGTCGAGATCGTCGGCGTCGATCAGATAGAAGCCGCCGAGCACCTCCTTGGTCTCGACGAAGGGGCCGTCGGTGACGACGTCTCCGCGGATGCTCGTCGCGGTGTCCGTGCCCTGCAGGGCGTTGCCCGTCAGGGGCTTGCCGCCGTGCGTGGCGTACTCCTCGGCGAACCGGTTGTGCTCGTCCATGATCTGGCCATAGACCTCGGGTGTGGCGTTCGCGTAGTCGGACTCGTTTTCGTAGATCAGGACGACGTACTGAGCCATGGTGTACTCCTGTTGGTTGAAGTGCTCTGACAATGTGACGACGAACCGGCAGGGCCCGAATCGACAACCCGCCCGGTCATTCTTGCGGCTGGTGGGAATCATGCCTAGGCCCAGGGAGGGCGATGCCCGTGCGGTTCAATGGGCGCATGCGTCCCGCCCCGGCATACCGCGTCTGCGTCATCTGCTCCGGCAACATCTGCCGCTCGCCGATGGGCGAGGTCATCCTTCGGTCGATGCTGCGATCCGATGGCCTGGGGGACCGGGTCATCGTCGACTCGGCAGGCACCGGCGGCTGGCACGAGGGGGACGCCGCGGACCCCCGCACGGTGCGCGCACTTCGGGATCACGGGTATGACGGCACTCACCACCGCGCCCGGGAGTTCCGGCCGGAGTGGTTCAGCCACCGGGACCTGATCGTGGTCGCGGACCACGGACACGCGCGGGATCTTCGGCGTTGGGCTCCCGATGCTCTGGCCTCGGCGAAGGTCCGGCTGCTGCGCGAGTTCGACCCGACGGCAGTCGAATCCGGC
This sequence comes from Micrococcales bacterium, assembly GCA_031406655.1. Taxonomy (GTDB): domain Bacteria; phylum Actinomycetota; class Actinomycetes; order Actinomycetales; family Dermatophilaceae; genus UBA4719. Next base: position 7,721 of record JANOHS010000612.1, on the reverse strand, counting down.
ACCCTCGAGGTCGATGACCCCTACTTCGGCCGAGCCGAGGACTTCGACCGATGCCTGATCGTGGTCGAGCGCCCCTGCCGAGGCATCGTTGAACGGCTCCGCGTCGAGCTGGCCGAGGGATCCGTGCCCGCCGAACGCCGCACGTGACGAGTTCGTCGCGTGCCTCGACCGGCGTGCTCCTGGCCATCGGAGCCGCAGTCCTGTTCGCGATCAACGGCAATGTCAGCAAGGTCGCGCTGATGAACGGTGTCTCCTCGCTCGAGCTCGTCTCCGTGCGCAGCGCCGCGACAGCGTTGATCCTGCTGGGGATCACCGCGCTTACACGACCGGGTGCTTTGCGCATCGGCCGGCGCGAGCTCGGCTTTCTCGCGCTCTATGGAGTCACCGGCATTGCCATGGTCCAGTGGCTGTATTTCGTGGCGCTCTCTCGCATGCCGGTCGGCATCGCCCTCCTCTTCGAGTACACCGCGCCGCTGATGGTGGCGCTGTGGGTGCGGTTCGTGCAGAAGCAGCCGGTGCGGTCCCGGCTCTGGCTGGGTCTTGCCTTCGCGCTGGGGGGCCTGGCACTGGTGGCCCAGTTCTGGAAGGGCATGACCCTCGACCCGATCGGCTTGGTCAGCGCGGTCGGCGCAGGTGCGGCGTTGGCCTCCTACTACCTCATGGGCGAGCACGGCCAGCGCGATCGCGACCCGATCTCGTTGATGGGCTTCACTTTTGGCTTCTCGGCGGCGTTGTGGGCGATCGTCTCGCCGTGGTGGACCTTCCCCTTCTCGCGGCTGGTCGACACCGTTGCGCTGCCCGGCGCCCTGCCTGGCAGCTCACCACTGTGGCTGATGGTTCTGTGGATCATCGTGTTGGGCACGGTCGCGCCCTTCCTGCTGGTACTGCTGGCTGTCGGGCGACTGGGACCCGCCCGGGTGGGACTGATCGGCATGCTCGAGCCCGTGAGCGCCGGCATCATCGCCTGGGTCCTGCTGGGAGAGTCCCTCACCACAGTCCAGGTCATCGGGTCGCTCATCGTCCTCGTGGGTATCGCACTTGCCGAGACGGCCCGCCAGCCAGCGCAGCCGACCCCGGACGAGCGGGTGCCCGGCACACGGAATACAGAGGGGGTATCGCCATTGCCCGAGGGCATGGCGCCGTGAACCTAGGGACGGTGCGGGCAGTAACCCGGTAAACCTAGGGACGGTGCGGGCAGTAACCCGGTAAACCTAGGGACGGTGCGGGCAGTAACCCAGTAAACCTAGGGACGGTGCGGGCAGTAACCCAGTAAACCTAGGGACGGTGCGGTGGTCCGACGCATCCGGTCCGGTGGCCGGCAACGACTCTGCGAGGATGGCCGCCATGGCCTCGCTTGCAGACGCGTCCCCGTCCATCGCCCTTGGCGCCCTCGACGGCCGCTATCGCTCAGCGGTCGCCCCACTCGTCGACCACCTCTCCGAGGCAGCGCTCAACCGCGAGCGGGTGCATGTCGAGGTCGAGTGGCTGATCCATGTCACCACCAACCACGTCGTCCCCAATGTTCGCGCCCTCACCGCCGAAGAGCAGGCCCGGCTGCGCGCGCTTGTGCAGGACTTCGGCGTCGACGATGTCGCTGAGCTGGCCGAGATCGAGCGGGAGACGGCCCACGACGTGAAGGCCGTCGAGTACTACCTCAAGCGACGCCTCACCGAGGTGCCCGGCGAGGACGCGCCAGGGCTGGCGGGTATCTCCGAGCTGATCCACTTTCCCTGCACCAGTGAGGACATCAACAACCTCTCCTATGCGCGCATGATCAAGGGCGCCGTCGAACAGGACTGGCTCCCCAGGGCCACCGCCCTGGTCGAGGCCGTGGCCACCATGGCTCGCGACCTGCGCGAGGTGCCGATGTTGGCGCATACGCACGGCCAGCCGGCGACTCCGACCACGATGGGCAAGGAGCTCGCGGTCCTGGCCTTCCGGTTGCAGCGACAGCTTGCCCGCATCGGCCGCGCGGAGTACCTCGGCAAGTTCAATGGGGCGACCGGCACGTATGGCGCGCACGTCGCCGCGGTGCCCGACGCCGACTGGCCCTTGATCAGCAAGGCTTTCGTGGAATCCCTTGGCCTTCAATGGAACCCACTGACCACCCAGATTGAGAGCCACGACTGGCAGGCCGAGCTCTACAGCGACATGGCCCGCTTCAACCGAATCCTGCACAACCTCTGCACCGACGTCTGGACCTACATCTCGATGGGCTACTTCGCCCAGGTCCGCGGCCAGGGGACGGTCGGCTCCTCGACGATGCCGCACAAGGTCAACCCGATCCGCTTCGAGAACGCCGAGGCCAACCTCGAGGTCTCGAACGCCATGCTCGACGTGCTCGCCTCGACGCTGGTGCAGTCCCGGCTTCAGCGTGACCTCACCGACTCGAGCATGCAGCGCAACATCGGCACCGCGTTCGGCCACTCGCTCGTCGCGATCGACAACACCAGCCGAGGTCTGGCCGGGCTCGACGCCGTGCCGGCCGCGATGGCCGCCGATCTCGAGGCCAACTGGGAGGTGCTCGGCGAGCCGATCCAGTCAGCGATGCGCGCCCTCGGAGCCCAGGGCATACCGGGGATGGAGAACCCCTATGAGCGCCTCAAGGACCTCACCCGCGGCCGCCGCATCAGCGGTGACGACCTCCGCGAGTTCGTCACCGGCCTGGGCCTGCCCCCCGATGCCGAGAGACGCTTTCTCGCCATGACCCCGCACACCTACGTGGGCCTTGCCCCGCGGCTGGTCGACTACCTCGACTGAGCTCGGCACTGTTCCGCCCATGAAGGCGATCGCTTCAGAGCACCGGTTCGAGCAGCACCAGCAGGATCTCGCGGGTGGTCCTGGACTGGTAGCCGGCATAGTTCTTGTGGTCGGCCGTGACCAGTGGCCACAGCCGCTCCCGCTCAGCCGGGCTGGCAACGCGAGCGTGCATCCGCCGCCGGGGTGCCCCCTGGAGGCTCACCTCGACGTCGGGGTTCTGCTGCAGGTTGAGCAGCCACGCCGGGGGCTGGTCGTCGCCACCTCGGGATGCCACCACGACCAGAGCCGAGCCCTCCTGGATCGGTGAGGTGAGCATGACCGAGCGGGACCGACCGCTCTTGCGACCTGTGGTGGTGAGCTCGAGGACAGGCATGTCCAACGCCGTCCACCCGGCCCGCCCGCCGCTGGCCTTCAGCAGGAGGCGATGAACAGCGTTCATGGCCTTGAAGCCAGCGTCAGTGGGCATGTGCAAATCTAACTGCCGGGTGAAACCCCAACGCCCTCGGGTCACCATGGCTTTGCTCAGCTCAGGCCGGTTTCGAGGCCGATTCTGGACCCAGACAGCGGCCTCAACTGAGCAAACCGGCCTGAGGTGAGCACGTCAGATGGTGACGGGGCCCTTGGGTGTGGCGAACGTGACCGACAGCAGGCCCGGCGTGCCGTGCGGCGCGACGAACGTGAAGTCGATGACGCTTGAGGTCTGGTGAGCGGGCCGGCCGAGCCACTCGCTGACCCGGTCGGGGTCGCCGGCGATCTGCAGACCACTGATAGCGACGTTGGTCGTGGCTCCGACCGAAGGGTGCCGACTCTGCTCGTCCCACTTGATGTAGAACGGGAGCTGCGGGTCCGCCATGAGGCCCTTGACCCCGAGCTGACGCCATTTGAGCTCGACACCATCAGGGCCGCGCCGGCAGCCATCGGCGGCCTCACGCCCGAGTCGCTTCTCAGCCTCGGACATGTCGTCGACGCGCACGACCCAGCCGAGCCAGCCACCGCCGGCCTCGGAACGGGCCCGAACGGCCTGGCCGAACGGAGCCTTGTCGGACGCAGGGTGATCCAGCACCGCGACGACCTCGACATAGCGTTGCTGGGCCAGCGGAAGAATCATGTTGCGAGTGCCGAAGCGAGGGTGGATGCCACCATCGACCGCCGTCACACCGAGCTTCTTGGCCAGGCGCTTGGCGGTCGCCTGGAGCCCATCTACCTCGGCGGCATAGGAGACGTGGTCTACTCGCATAACGGTCATCGTGGCACAGGCTGAACAGCGCCCTTGACCGGGGTCCGATCTGGTCGCTGGTCAGCGTTCGCGGCGCTGTCTCACCGCCTCGTAGATGACGATTGCCGCTGATGCCGCCACGTTCAGGGAGTTCGCCCGCCCGGCCATCGGGATGCCGATCCGGTATGCCGCCGCCGCGAGGATCTCGTCGGTCAGGCCCTGCTTCTCGGCCCCGACGGCGAACGCGATCGGACCCGTGTAGTCCACGTCCGTGTAGTCCAGGTCCGTGTCCGGGGTCGTGGCCGCGAGCGCAATGCCGTTGTCCGAGAGCCATCTCAACGTCTGGTCCGTGCTGTCCGACGCGACCTGGACCGAGAACACCGTGCCCTTGCTGGCGCGCACGAGATTGGGGTTCCCCCAGTCGGTAACCTGGTCGGCGGCCACGACAGCCTCAACCCCGGCGGCGTCCGCAGTCCGCAACATGGCGCCGAGGTTGCCCGGTTTCTCCACCCCCTGGCAGATCAGCACAAGCGGCGCCGGTCCGACCCGGAGCTCGGCACAGGTACGGACCACGGAGTCCACGACGGCGAGGAAGCCGTCCGGCCCCTCGCGGTAGGCAACCTTCTCGAACGCCGCACGCCCCAGCTGCTGGGTGTCCGAACCCATGACCTGCACGCGCCGTACGACGTCCTGCTGCGCGGCTGGGTCGAGCATCAGCTCGGGGCAGTGGTAGAGGGTCCGGGGAACGACGCCCGCGTCCAGCGCGAGGGACAGCTCGTCATACCCCTCGATGAGGGTGAGGCCGGCGTCCTCGCGGGCACGGCGACGCCGCAGAGCCACCAGTGATCTCAGGCGGGCGTTGGCCGGCGAGGTGATGATGAGGTCGGACATGACCCGCACAGCATGTCAGCACGCGGCTATGCAGCAGAATGCTGGCATGACCAACAACGAGGGCTACGAGCGGTTCATCGTCAAGCAGAAGATCACCATGATGGTCAACCGTTACGAGATCAGGTCGGTTGACGCCAGCGGGGCCGAGGGGCCGTTGATCGCCATGGCGCAGCAGAAGCGGATGGCCTTCAAGGAGCAGGTGACGTTCTACGCCGACGAGGCGCGAACCCAGCCAGTGTTCGGCTTCAAGGCCCGACAGCGGATGGACCTCGCTGCGACGTATGACGTCACGGACGCCACCGGTACGCCGATCGGCAGCTTCCGCAAGGAGTTCGCCAAGTCGTTGCTGCGCTCGACCTGGCAGCTGACCACCGCCGACGGGCTGGCTGCCACGGGAACGGAGCGCAACCAGACCGTCGCCATCGCGCGCCGGCTGTGGGAGCTCGTGCCCGTGGTCGGCGAGATGCCCTCGCCGTTCCTGTTCCACTTCGACTTCACCGCACCCGACGGCTCGATCGTGCTGACCTCCATCCGCCGTCGGAGCCTGCGCGACCGCTATGACGTGGAGCTCCCCGCCGCTGCGAGCGGCTGGCGGCTGGACTGGCGGGTCGGGGCCGCCATGGCCGTTGCCCTGGACGCCCTGCAGTCCCGCTGACCCGGCCGGTGGGCGTCAGTCCCGGCGCAGGAGCGACTTCAGGACCGGGACCAGACCGTCCTGGTCGACGTCGTCGGTGACCTCGTCGGCGGAAGCCTTCACCTCATCGGGCGCGTTGCCCATCGCGACGCCGCGTGCTGCCCAGCGGAGCATCTCGGTGTCGTTGCGCTGGTCGCCGACGGCGATCGTCTGGGCCGGCTCGACACCCAGCCTGCGCCGGACGAGCTCCAGGGCTGAGGCCTTCGAGACGCCCTCTGGGTTGATGTCCAGCCACGCCGTGAACCCGACCGCGTAGCTGACCTCGTGGAGCCCGATCCGCTCGACCAGTGCCAGGAAGTCCTCGGCGGTGCCGGTGGGGCTGCGGAAGGTCACACGGGTCGCGGGCCCGGACGCGAGCTCCTCCCAGGGAACGATGCGGACCTGACCCTCAAGCTCGCCGTCGGGGAACGGCGCACTCACCTTGAAGCCGACACCGAGCTCCTCGACCGCGATCACGGCGTCGGGCCATGCCCCGCGCAACACCTCGAGAGCCGGGGCCGGGTCGAAGGTCACCGTCTCCAGGATGCGATAGCCGTCGGGCTGCTCCGAATCCAGCTCAAGAGTCACGGCGCCGTTGGAGCAGACCGCGAACCCGTGCTCCAGCCCGAGCTGCGCGATGATCGGCATCGCGGCCACGATCGCGCGACCGGTCGCGATGACGACGTGCACACCCGCGTCGGCCACCTCTCGCACGGCGTCACGCACGCCGGGCGACATCGTCCCGTCGTGGTGGATCGTCGTGCCGTCCAGATCGAGGGCGATCAGCCGTTCTGCCATGGCGGGCCGCTCTCAGGCCGTCGGGATCAGGACGTCGAGGCCGAGGAAGGGACGCAGCGCGGCTGGGACGACGACCGAACCGTCGGCCTGCTGGTGGTTCTCCAGGATCGCCACGATCCAGCGCGTGGTGGCCAGCGTGCCGTTGAGCGTCGCCACGTGCCGGGTGGCGTTGCCCTCGGCCTGTGGGTCGCGCTCACGAATGTTCAGACGGCGAGCCTGGTAGGTCGTGCAGTTCGAGGTCGATGTCAGCTCGCGGTACCTGCCCTGCGTCGGCACCCATGCCTCGCAGTCGAACTTGCGTGCCGCCGGGCCGCCGAGGTCGCCGGCCGCGGTGTCGATGATCCGGTACGGCACCTCGATCTTGGCCAGCATCTGCTGCTCCCACCCGAGCAGCCGCTGATGCTCGGCGGCTGCCTCCTCCGGGCGGCAGTAGGAGAACATCTCGACCGTCTGGAACTGGTGCACGCGGATAATCCCCCGCGTGTCCTTGCCGTAGGAGCCCGCCTCGCGTCGGTAGCAGGCCGACCATCCGGCATAGCGCCTGGGACCGCCGGAGAGGTCCAGGATCTCGTCGGCGTGGTAGCCCGCGAGCGCAACCTCGGAGGTCCCGGTGAGATAGAGGTCGTCGGCCTCGAGGCGATAGACCTCGTCGGCGTGCGCGTCCAGGAACCCCGCGCCGGCCATAACGTCGGCCTTGACCAGCGTCGGGGTGATCATCGGGATGAAGCCGACCTCCACGGATTGTGCGATCGCCATGTTGAGCAGGGCCAGCTCGAGGCGCGCACCGACCCCTTTCAGGAAGTAGAAACGCGACCCGCCAACCTTGGCGCCTCGCGTCATGTCAAGGGCGTCCAGGCCCTCGGCGAGCTCGAGGTGGTCCTTGGGCTCGAAGCCCTCTGCGGCGAAGTCCCGTGCAGTACCAACGGTTTCCAGGACTGCGTAGTTGTCCTCGCCGCCGCTGGGAACCCCCTCGATGACGATGTTGGGCACCCGGCGGAGCAGCGTGGCGAACTCGGCGTCAGCAGCGTCGGTGGCAGCCTGGAGCTCCTTGACCCGGTCGGACGTGGCCTTTGCCGTGGCGACCAGAGCCTGCTTCTCCTCGCCCCTGGCCGAGGCAACCTGCTTGCCGAAGGACTTCTGCTGGGACCGCAACGCCTCGAACTCGGCGATGGACGAACGGCGTCGCTCGTCCGCGGTCAGGATCGCGTCGACGATCCCCTCGTCCTCGCCGCGGGCACGCTGGGAGGCCCTGACGGTGTCGGGTTGGTCGCGCAGGAGATTGATGTCGATCACGGGCCCGAGCCTATCTGCGGCGTCCGGCCGTGCTCGAACCCGTTGCCCGGCCACCCACTTCGGTATGCCGGGTGCCCGGCTCAGCCGCCC
>JANOHS010000413.1:0-18148 GCA_031406655.1 Micrococcales bacterium | reverse complement strand
AGTTTGCCACGAACACGTTGGCGGGGCGGTGGAAGATGTCGGACGGCGTGCCGACCTGACGGATGCCCCCGGACTCCATGACCGCCATCCGGTCGGCCATCGCGAGCGCCTCGGCCTGGTCGTGGGTGACGAAAACGGTGGTGACCCCGAGCTCGCCCTGCAGCCGCTTGAGGAACGTGCGGGCCTCCAGCCGCAGTCGGGCGTCCAGGTTCGACAGCGGCTCGTCGAACAGGAAGACCTGTGGGCGGTAGGCGATGGCCCGGGCGAGGGCAACGCGCTGCTGCTGGCCACCGGAGAGCTGGCCCGGTCGGCGGTCCATGAGCTCCGCCAGACCGAGTCCCTCGGCGGTCTCGTGGGCTTTGCGCCGGCGTTCAGCCAGGGCCACCTTCTGGATCCGCAAGGGGTAGGCGATGTTGTCGGTGACGTTCATGTGGGGGAACAGCGCGTAGTCCTGGAACACCATCGCGACGTCCCGCTTGCCGGGGGCGGCGGTGGTGACGTCGCGCCCACCCAGCAGCAGGGTTCCGCTGGAGGCCCGCTCGAGCCCGGCGATGGTGCGCAGCAAGGTGGTCTTGCCGCATCCGGATGGCCCCAGCAGCGCAAAGAACTCCCCGTCGGCAATGGTCAGGTCGAGGTTGTCGACCGCGGTCACGCCGCCCGGGTAGGCCTTGGTCAGTCCGCGCATCTCGATGCTGGCCATCAGCTCTTGATCCCTCCGTAGAAGCGGAACCCGTAGCGACGACTCACGAAGAGGTACATGGCGACAACGGGGATGGCATAGAGCAACGAGAAGGCGGAGATCAGATGCAGGTTCGCCTGCCCGCCCTCGTTGTAGAAGGTGTACATCACCACGCCGGCGGGTGACTTCTCCGGGTCGCGCAACAGGATGAACGCGATCAGGAAGTCACCCCAGGCGTTCACCATGGCCCACACCGCGACAGTGGCCAGACCCGGGCGGGCGATCGGGATCACGACATGGCGCAGAACCTGCAGCGGGCTGGCGCCGAACACCCGGGCGCTCTCCTCATACGAGCGCGGGGTCGAGTCCATGAAGTCCTTGAGGATGAAGATGGCCGCGGGGAGCAGGCCACCGGCCAGGACCAGGGAGACGCCGGTGCGGCTGTCGATGAGGTTGAGCTGGAACATCAGCAGGAAGATCGGAACCATCGCCGCGGTCCCGGTGACGATGGAGGAGAGCAGCAACAGGGAGTACAGCAGGGCGTCCCGGCCCGGGATGCGCACCCGGCTCAGGGCGTATGCCGCCAGGGCGCCGAGTACCACGACCATGACCATGGTCCCGCCTGAGATGAGCACCGAGTTCTTCAGGGACGACAGCGCGTAGGGGTTTCCCCGCAGCAGCCGGAAGTTGTCCAGGGTGAAGTCAGGCAGCTTCACCGCCAACCCGGGAGTGCTGTCGAACGGTGTGAAGACCAGCCACAACAGGGGCAACGCGAAGAACGCGGCCACGAGCGTCAGCAGCGTGTAGAACAGCACCCGCCGGGCCATGACGGCCACGATGTGGTCGGCAGCCAGCGAGTCCTTCACACTCACGTCCGTCGCTCCTTGAGCAGCCGAAGGTAGAACAGGGCGATGACCAGGTTGATGACCAGCATTATCAACGAGATCGCCGAACCGTAGCCGAGCTGACCGCCATACAGCGCCGAGTTGTAGATGTAGACCGGCAACGTCTCCGAGGCATGGTTCGGCCCGCCTGCGGTGAGCAGGTATGGACTGAAGTCGTTGAAGGTCCACAGGCTGATCAGCAGCGTGTTGGTCAGGACGTGCCCGCGGATGTGCGGGAACACCACGTCACGGAACTGCTGCAGCGTCGAGGCGCCGGCAAGGCGGGCGGTCTCGAGCTGGGAGGGCGGTACGGCGTTCAGCGCGGCCGAGAACAGCAGCATCGAGAAGGCGGTCCCGCGCCACGTGTTGAACACGATGATCGACTGCATCGGGTGTGCGAGAAGCCAGTCGGTTCCCTGTGTCTGCAGGAGCGTGTTCAGCGTTCCGTCGCCGCGACCGAGGTAGGCGATCCACAAGAAGGCGACCACCGAGCTCGGCAGGATCCAGGCCAGCAGTACGAGCGTCTCGATGACCCCGCGAACCAGCCGCGGCACCGAGCGGACCGTCCAGGCGATCCCGAACCCCATGAAGGTCTGCCCGATGATCGCCGAGCCGAGGACGAACAGGATCGTCAGCCAGAGCGCGTTCCGGAACTGCGAGTCACCGATTGCCGTCGTGTAGTTCTGGAGGCCGACGAACTGGGGGTTTGCGGCAGCGAGACCGGTGAGGCGGTAGTCGGTGACTCCCAGGTAGAGGGTCCACAGCGCGGGGAAGACCAGGAATGCGCCGACCAGGAGGAGCGCTGGGACCACGAACACCGTCGCCCTGACGCGGCCGAGCCCGGCCGCGTCAGTGACGTCAGCAGACCGGGCAGCCACGCTGGACGACCCTGGCTGCCCGGACCCGCCTCAGGAGCCGCTCACCTTGTCTGCGCCGACCGCCTTCTCCACAGCCTTCTGGTATGCCGCGGCCGCGTCGGCGGCGCTCTTGCCGGACACGATGTCCGCGGTCGCCTGCTGGAGCGCGGCCGACACCTGCGGGTACACGGCCTCACCCGGCCGGTATGCGGTCAGGGGCAGCACCTTCTCGGAGACCAGGCTGAGCATCGGGTCCGCGGCCAGCACCTCTTTGTTGACGTCGGTTCGGGCGGTGATCCGGGCCGCACCGTCCAACAGCGCCTTCAGGGCGTCCGGCGACGACATGACGGTGAGCAGCTCCCAGGCCTGGGCCGGGAACTTCGTGTTGGGGTTCAGGAAGTACCCGGAGCCACCGGACATGCTGACCGAGTCCTGGGCCCTGAGACCCGACCCGGGCTTCTGCGCCGGGATCAACGCGTAGCCGACGTCGGTGTCCCGGCCGGCCATCGGGGCATCGCCACCCTTGGGGTTGAGGATCGAACGCCAGAAGTAGTCGCCCTCGAGGAGGACGCCGACCTTGCCGGCGGCGAAGGCTGCGAAGGACTCGTCGCGACCCTTGGCGGCTTGCTGGAACGCGGGGTTGCCGAGCCCTGTTGAGTAGATGTCGCGGTAGAACGAGAGCACGTCGCGAACCTGCTGGGTGTTGCCCTGCCACTTGCCGTCCTTGTAGATCTCGGTGCCGGTGCCTGCGAGCAGTGGGAGCACCCCTTGCATCGTGGTGGCCTCGCCCATCGCCGTCCCGGCGTTGATCTGCAGCGGGTCGATGCCGGGCAGCTTCTTCAGTGCGGTTCCGGCCGCCAGGATGTCGGCCCAGCTCTTCGGTGCCCAGTCGGTGGGCAGGCCAGCCTGGGCGAAGAGCTTCTTGTTGTAGTAGAGGACCCGGCCGTCGGTGCCGGTCGGTATGCCGTAGGCCTTGTCCTCGAAGGAGGTGTTGGCCTGGACGGGCTTGGGGATCTGAGCCCAGCCCTCCCACTGCGACGCCGATGCGCCGACGACCTTGTCGAGGGGTTGGATGTAGCCGGCCTGGGCGAACTCGCCGACCCAGATGCCGTCGAGGGCGACGACGTCTGCCCCGCTCTTCGTCTTGAGGTCCAGCGAGACCTTCGCCTTGTACTTCTCGTCGTCCACGCCGGACGGCTGGAACTTCACGGTGGCGGTGACGCCTTTGGCCTTCATCGCCTTGGTGAAGGTCGGGATCACGTAGTCCGTCATCCACTTGGCTTCTTGGTCGTTCTTGCCACCCGCGATCGCGTTCGACGCGATCGACAGCGAGATCGTCTTGGCGTCGGCGCCTCTCGACGTGTCGCTGGTGCTGGTGTCTGACGATGCGCATGCTGCTGTTGACAGACCGAGCGCCGTGACTGACACGACGGCGGCGAACTTGGTGAACCTCATGAAGAGCGACCTTCCCATTTTGAACATCCCCGGACAGTCGACCAAACGTTCGACACTATGTCATGGCATCAACTCTTGTGCCTGGTTTTGGTCAGCAGGGATGTGGTGCCGAACGTCACGCCAGCGCGGTTGCAGGAGCGTCATTGACGGCGGCCAGCTGCGTCCGGGTGTAGTGGCGAAGTGCGCGCACCTGTGCGGGCTCCAGCCGGTCGCACACCCAGTCCCAGTGCAGAGAGCACCAGTCGCCCGCCGTGAGTGCTCTGGTCAGACGCATGGTCCCCTCGCCGGTCACCGCCACCTCCTCGCGGGCCGCGCCGAGAGCCAGTCGGTGACCGTCCCACTCGAGCGGCTGGGACAGGACGACGGCGTGGTCGCCGGTGACCGAGACGACGCGGCCCCACCGGATCCGGCAACGGTCGAGCACGTGCAACGGCTCGGAGACGACACCGTTGCGCAGCAGCCCCACGAACGGGTACACGCAGAGCACGTGGAAGCTGTGGTGGGGCAGGGCGCCGTTGGGGATCGCCTCAGCAAGCCGGTCCCACGACCGGCCGGCCCGCCGGCGGAAGCGTTCGTCCATCGAGTCGGCGAGCAGCGTCGTCCCGACCCGCTCGAGCAGTGGGTTGCCCAGCCAGTAGGCCTCGACGACCCGCGCGTCCAAGGGGTCGTGAAGGCCGTTGGCGGCGGCGATCAGCTCGAGGTAGGGCCAGGCGCCCTCGAACGCCCGCAACGACTGGCGAAGGCCCCCATCCACGACACGGGCGGAGGTCTGCTCCAGAAGTGCTGCAGGGTCGTCGCCACCGCAGTACCCCAGCTGGTTCGGCGGGTACGCGTACCGGGCGAAGAGCAGGGGTCCGTCAGCCCTCGGCCCGGGACGGCTCACCGCGCACCGGCGAGCGCGTCTCGACCGGGCCTCCCCGGCAGCGCGGCCAGCCCGGCGCCCACGAGTACGAGGGTCACCCAGCCGAGCTGGGGGACCAGGGGAGTGCCCTTGACGGCGGCGGCGAGCAGGGCGGTGATCACCGCTCCGACGACCAGCACCGCCGTGACGTCGACGGCCGGAGCGCGGGACAGGGCGGCGAACCAGGTCGAGACGTAACCGGCGAGGATCAGTCCGGTCAGCAGGACCCACATCCACTGCGTGCTCGTCAGTGCGGTGAGCGCGCCTCCTTCGCCGCGCGCCAGGGTCCACGCGACCAGGACGACGGATCCGACGCCCATCCGGGTCAGCCCGACGGTCCATGAGGACAGGTCCGCGAGCAGCCGTTTGGCAACGACAACCTCGGACGCCCAGATCAGCGTGGCTCCCAGCACCATCAGCTGGCCCTGGCCCAGGAGCGTCGTCACACCTCCGGCCAGCCCTATCTGGCCGAGGACGAGGAGGGCGACGGCGGCTACGTGCAGGCCGCTGAGCCGCTCACCCAGCAGAGGGAGCGCGAGCAGGGCCACCCATACCAGCAGGGTCTTGTGCAGGAAGGCGGCATCGGTCGAGGACGCGCGGGCCAGGCCCTCGAAGAAGAGCAGGAAGGCCACGGCGCCGCCGAAGACGCCGATGAGCGCGAGTCCGGCCCAGTGCTGTGGTCGCGTCGGCCGGGTCAGCGCGGTCCCGGGGCGGCGGGCGGAGATCGCCGCGGTGAGCGCGACCAGCACCAGTGCCGCGACCACGTTCTTGGCCGTCGTGTATGTCGACGCGTCACCGAATGCCTTGACCCCGTACGAGTTGAGGAAGACGGCCACTCCGCTGATGCAGGCGGTTCCCAGCGCCAGCAGCATGCCGGTCCGACGGGTCGCTCTCGGTGGGGTGGCGCTCGGTCGTGTCGCGTTCAGCCTGGTCGGACTCATGGGACTCCCTCGTTGGTCGGGTTGCGCAGATCGAGCGCGTCTCTGGCTTCCTGCTCGCTCAGCAGGCCAAGCACCAGTCCTGAGTGCATGAGCACCCAGTCGCCGGGCACGACGGCGTCGGTCATGGTGAGCAGTGACGCGGTGACACGGCGGTTGCCGGCCTCAACCTCGACGCAGCCGGCGGGCCCCAGCGCGGTGACCTGGCCCACCATCCCCAGGCACATCAGGGTTGACCCGGCTCGTCGTCGATGGCGGCAAGCACGGCCCTGGTTGCGTCCGGCACTGCTGCCGCGACGGCGGCCGACAGAGGAGCGCCGTGGTCGAACCCTGCTGCCTCCACGCCGACCAGCACCAGCCTTCGGGGCAGCCGGCCGAGGGCCCGGCCCAGCTCCACCACGGCGGCCAGGCCCAGGGCGTGGGTGCCTCCGGACGCCCAGCTCCCGGTGGGCAGCGTCCGGGCGAGCGCGTCGATGACGTGGATGTCGCCGGGTTCGCCGCCCGAGCTGACCGCGTCCGCGACCACAACGGTGTCGGCAGCCGCCCAAGCGTCCAGCGCCTGGCTGGGGTCGTCGAGCTCGAGCACCCGGATGTCGCGTTCGGCCGCCACCCGGCGGGCGACATGGACGCCGACCGCATCGTCGCCGCGGTCGGGGTTACCGAGACCGATAACGAGTGCCTGCAACGTTATTGCTCCTCTACGGTGAGATCGAGGAAGTGCGTCGCACACGAGATACAGGGGTCGTAGTTGCGAATCGCCTGTTCACACTGTCTGACCAGCTCGTCGTGGGGGAGGTCGAGGCGGTCCTGGACGAACGCCCGCAGGTCGGCCTCGATGCTCGGCAGGTTCTGTGAGGTCGGCGGGATGATCGTGGCGTCCAGGATCGTGCCGTCCTCGGCGAGCTCGTAGCGGTGGTAGAGCAGCCCTCGCGGAGCCTCGGTCGCGCCGTGCCCGACCCCGGCGCGCGGCGGGACGTCGACGAAGGGCGCCGAGGCACCCTGCCAGCCGTCGATGATCTTCACGGCCTCGTCGAGGGCGTGGACGAGCTCGACGGCACGAACCACTATCGACTGGAACGGGTTTCGGCACTCGTCGCCCAGCCCCGCATCGTGCGCCGCCTCCCTGGCGAGCGGTCCCAGCTGGTCGTGGTTGAGCGCGTATCGCGCCAGCGGCCCCACGACATACGGCGTCTTGCCGTCCAGGTGTGCGTGCAGCGCGTTGGACCTGGCGACGTGCTCCTCCACGAAGTTGGCACTGAAGTCGGCAACCTCGAAGGCCCGGCCGCTGCTGGTGACTATCGAGCCGCCCTCCAGCGGGTACCCGTGCGGCGACCTCAGCGCGACATACTCCTGGGGTTGCACCATGTCGGGGAACTCGAGGCCGGCGACCAGCGCGACCGTATCCACCGCGTCGGTGCGGGCCTGCACCAGCATGGGACGGATGCTTCGGAGCTCTTCCCTGGTCGGCAGGCGGTAGAAGCCACCGACCTTGACGTTGACGGGGTGGATGGCCCGTCCACCCACCAGGGTCATCAGGGCGTTGCCGGCCTTCTTCAGGGACAGCCCGCGTTCGACGACGGCGCCGTGGTCGGCGGCCATCTCAATCGCCCCGGGGTAGCCCAGGAAGTCCGGCGCGTGCAGCAGGTGGATGTGCAACGAGTGACTCTCGATCCACTCGCCGCAGTACAGCAACCGTCGCAGCAGCCGGATCTCCTCGGGAACCGTGACGCCGCAGGCGTCCTCGATCGCCAGGCACGAGCTCATCTGGTAGGCGACCGGGCAGATCCCGCAGATGCGGGCGGTGATGTCCGGCGGCTCCGTCCAGGCCCGCCCGCGCAGGAACGCCTCGAAGAACCGTGGGGGCTCGAAGATGCGCAGCTCCACATCGGCGACCAGGCCGTCCTTGACGACGACGTGCATGCCGCCCTCGCCCTCGACCCGGGCCAGGGTGTCCACGTGCAGGACGTGATCACCCTGCGTGAGCTTGTGCGTCACCGGGTCGCCTCCTCGCGCTGTCCAGCGTTGTCAGTGTTGTGGCGCTCGCTCTCGCGTCGGAACGGCTCGGCGCCGGCGTTGAAGGTTCGGAAGATCCTCATCACCTGATCTTGGTCCATGCCGAGCAGGCTGAGCCGATCCGCGAGGGACTCGGTGTTGGTCGTGTCCTGCGGACCGAAACAGCCGTAGCAGCCTCGCGAGTATGACGGGCACAGAGCGCCGCAGCCGGCCAGCGTGACCGGTCCGAGGCACGGCGTCCCGTGGGCGACCGCCACGCAGAGGTTGCCGCGACGCTTGCACTCGACGCACACGCTGTACGCCGGGATGCGGGGACGGCGGTCCTGGACGAAGGCCGCAAGAACCTCCAGGAGCTGCTTGGAGTCGATCGGGCAGCCGTGCAGCTCGTAGTCGACGGTCACGTGCGCGGCGATCGGCGTCGAGCGCTCGAGCGTCTCCACGTACTCGGGGTGGGCGTAGACGATCGAGCGGTACTCCGCGACGTCCGCGAAGTTGCGCAGGGCCTGGATCCCGCCGCTGGTGGCGCAGGCACCGATCGTGATCAGCCTGTGGGAGGCGCGGCGGATCTCGAGGATGCGCTCAGCGTCACCCGGCGTGGTCACCGATCCCTCGACGAGGGAGACGTCGTAGGGCCCCTCCACCACGGCGCGGGTGGCTTCGGGGAAGTAGGCGATCTCAACCTCCCCGGCCAGCGGGATGAGCTCGTCCTCGCAGTTGAGCAGGGTCAGCTGGCAGCCGTCGCACGAGGCGAACTTCCAGACGGCCAGCTTCGGGTGGCGGTGTTCAGGCACGTCATACCTCCCGGAGTCCGAGCAGCCCGGTGACCTGGGCGTAGGGCAGCACCGCGCCGTCGACACACACGAACAGCTCGCGGTACTGGCAGTGTCCGCACAGGCCGACCCCGCAGCGCATGTTGCGCTCCAGGGAGACCCGGATGCGGCTCGAGCGCACGCCACGCGCGACGAGCGCCAGTGCCGTGTGCCGCATCATCACCTCGGGACCGCAGATGAGGGCGAGCGTCGACCTCGGGTCGAACCCTGCTCGCTTGATCAGCGTGGTCACCAACCCGACGCGACCGGTCCACGTCGTCGGGCCGTAGTCGACCGTCACCAGGACCTCGACCCCCTGGCTCTCCCACTGTTTCAGCTCGTCGGTGAAGAGCAGCTCGTCGGGGCTCCGGGCGCCGTAGAGCACCACCACCCGGCCATAGTCCTCACGGTGGGCGAGCACCTCGAGCACGGCCGGACGCAGGGGCGCCAGCCCGATGCCCCCAGCGACGAACACGACGTCGCCGTGGCGACCGTCGGACACCTCCCAGCCGGTGCCATAGGCTCCGCGGACCCCCATGAGGTCGCCCACCGAAGCGCGGGCGAGGGCGTGGGTGACGGCCCCGACATCGCGCACCGTGTGCTGCAGCGGGCCTGCGACGAGCGCGTCACCGCTGACGGAGATCGGCACCTCTCCGACGCCGAAGGCTGACAGCATCGTGAACTGGCCGGGGATGAACGCCAGCGGGACGCCGTCATCGGGCTCGAGCAGGAGCGTGAAGGTGTCCGTGGTGTCCTGACGCCGGTCGACGAGGCGGAAGAGTCTTGGGACCATTGCCCCTTCGCCCGGCGCCAGGGTGGACGGCTCAGCCAGCTGCGGCATCGGTGGCTCCGCGCGTGCTGTAGAGGTCGAGCAGCCGAACCTGGGCTGCGACCAACCTCACGTTCATCACCTGGGTCACGCGCTGCATGAGCTCGTACCCGAGGTGAGCATCGTTCTCGCACTTGCCGCGCAGGCACGCCCCGTCGAAGGCGACGACGCCGGTGGGCTCCGCGGCGCGCGCGTCGAACGTCGAGCGGTATGGCGGCACGAGCCACGACCACCCCACGACATCGCCCTCGTCGGCAGTGTCGAGCACCAAGGTCCCGGTCGAGGGTCCGTGCACCTCGATGGCCACCCGGCCGCGCCGGACGACGAAGAACCGGTCGGCAGGGTCGCCCTCGCGGCATAGGTACTGGCCGGCGGGGATGCTGACGTTGGTCGCGCAACCGGCGACCAGCGCCAGCGTCTGCGCGTCCAGTCCCTCGAAGAACGGGTGGTCGGGAAGGTACTCCTCGATGGTGCGCATGTCAGTCCTTTCCTGAGCGGATGGCCGCGACCTCTGCGGTGAGGTCGATGGCGGCCGGGCACCACGTGATGCAACGGCCGCAGCCGACGCACCCCGACGTGCCGAACTGGTCCACCCACGAGGCGAGCTTGTGCGTGGCCCACTGGCGGTAACGAGACTGCACGGAGGTGCGGACGCTGCCGCCGTGGAGGTAGGAGAAGTCCGTGGTGAAGCAGGAGTCCCAAACCCGCCACCGCTCCGTCGCGCTGCCGGTGAGGTCGCTGATGTCATCGACCGACGTGCAGAAGCAGGTGGGGCACACCAGCGTGCAGTTCGTGCAGGACAGGCAGCGGCTGGCCACGTCATCCCACTGGCGGTGCTCGGTGTTCGCGTACAGCAGGTCGCGCAGCCCGTTGGTGTCGAGCGAGCGCCCCATGTGCTGGGCCGCCGCGGCACCGACCTCCCCGGCTGCGAGATGGTCAGGTTCGCCGGCAGCCACCACGTCGTCACCGCCCGCGCGGGTCTTCAGCGCTTCGAGGACCTCCTCGCCCCGGTCGCTGCCCGGCACGACCAGGAAGCGGTGCCCGCCCTCGTCGAGGAGCTCGGTCAGCGCGAGGTCGAAGCCCTCGTCGGGGACCGGGCCGGTGCCCATCGAGACGCAGAAGCAGGTGCCACCGGGAGTGGAGCAGGTCAGCGCGACAACGAAGTTGGCCTCGCGCCGCGCGACGTATGCCGCGTCGGTCACGGCTCGCTGGGCAAGGACGCGGTCGTGGATCGCTATCGCATGCAGGTCGCAGGACCGCACGCCGAACAGGGCCAGCCGCGGCGCGTCCACGACAGCGGGCTCTACCGTCACCTCTGCGCCGACCCGTCGTCCGCTCCACAGGAGCTCGCGGGAGGGAAACAGCAGTGCCTTCCAAGCCTGGGGACCCACGACGTAGCCGAACAGCGCCTCGTCATCGCGCTGACGCAGCCGGTAGCTGCCGGCGTCCTGCACATCTCCGACCCCGCGCGGGAGCTGGTCGAGCGACTCGATCTCGGCGTGGACGACCGCTCCGTCCTTGACGGTCGGCCCGATCACGACCCACCCGCGCTCGCCGAGCAGGTCGATCAAGGACTGCAACCCGGGAACCTTCAGGACAACTGCTCGCTCGCCGTTCAAGCGCACCTGCTCGTCCATGGGCCCACCTCTCGCAGCGATCATGTCGGGGAACAAGAGCCGGCAACTAGGGACTAACGTCCCCCCTCGCCAAAGTCACGGTGTGACCAGCGAGCGTCGTAGGCGAAGTGACGCGATGCCGAGCAGCGCCACGGCAAAAGCGGCGAGGATTGCCAGGTAACCCGCGATGTCGCCCAGCCCGCCACCGCGTGAGAGCACGGTCACCCAGGCATCCACCGCCCAGGCGTGCGGAGTGGCGTGCCCGAGCAGGCGAACTGACTCAGGGACGATCTCGAGCGGCCACATGCACCCACCCAGCATCCCGAAGGCGATGCCCACGGCCGGGCCGATCGCGCCGGCCTGTTCCGGGGTGCGGAACAGCGTGCCGCTGGCCATTCCCGCTCCGGTGCCCACCAGGGCCCACATCCCGATCAGCGCGGCGGCCGCGAACGGGTTGCCCCAGCTCACCCCGAACAGCACCGCTCCGACCACAACGATGAGCAGAGCCTGGCCCAGCGTCAGCGCGAGGTAGCAGAGGGCTTCGCCGAGCACCAGGTCACGGGGTCTGATCGGGGCTGCCAGGGCGCGCGCGAAGATCCCGTACCTTCGGGTCTGGATCATCGCACCGCCCCCGGCCACCGCGTTGATGAACACGAACAGGACCAGCATCGTCGGGGCGCTGTAGTCGTAGCCCACGGGCAGGAAGTCGCTCTGGCTGTTGACGACCTCGGTGCGGACGGGCACGGCGGGGGTCTCGCGCTGCAGCGACCTGGCCGTGACCAGGTTCTGGTCAAAGCCGGTGTCCGAGCGGGTGCTTGCGAACAACGCGGCCTGGACCGCCGCGGCATGTCGGGCGACCAGCGAGGATACGCCGGTCACCGCCGCCTGGCTGGTCTCGACGGACCCCGAGACCAGGACCGGGACCTTGACGGCGCGACCGGATCGAAGGTCGGCATCGAGGGTCATCGGGACCAGGACCACGGCGGTGACCTCACCGCGACGCAGCGCGTCGACGCCCGCTGCCCTGGTGGTGTAACGCTGGGTAGTCAACGCCTCGTCAGCCTCAAGGTCCTCAACGAGCTGCGTTGCCAGCGTTGCAGACTGGCCCGGCACGATGCCAACCCGGATGCTGCTGCTGCCTGCGGTCGTCACCCCGACGAGCAGGATCACCAGGATCGGCAGCAGGACCAGGAAGAACAGGAACGTTCGGTCGCGGCTCACCCGTTTGAGCTCGGCGGCTGCCAGCGCAAGGGCTGTCACTGGCCCACCACCCGTCGTCGTAAAGCGAAGGCCACTGACCCGCTGCCCAGCGCGAAGGCAAGGATTGCCATCAGAGGCGTGATCGCGGCAGTCCAGTCGGCACCTCCGGCGAGGTCGGTGAAGGCCCGCAGAGCCCAGCCGTTGGGGGTGAAGAGCGCCAGGGTTCGGACCAGCTGGGGCGCCCCGCCGAGAAAGACGAAGTTGCCGCCGAGCAGGACCAGGCCGAAGGTCAGCATCGATGCGACGCCCTCGGCCTGTCGCTCGGTCCGCGCGGCCGTGATCACCAGCGCTGTCAGACCCACCAGGGTCAGGGCCAGCGACACGATCAACGCGAGGACGACCAGCGGAGGTCCCCAGTCCGCCCCGAAGGCCAGAGACGTGACCAGTGCAACCGTGCCCAGGCTGGCGAGCCCGTAGACGAACGTCGCCAGCGACTTGCCCGCCAGGATCGTGCCCGGCCCGATCGGCGCGGCCGCGAGTCGCTCCAGGGTCCCTCCGGTGCGCTCGAGGAAGAAGCCTCGCGCGCCGAAGCCGATGGCGAAGAACATGAAGAAGATCCCCATCGCGGGCGCGTAGTAGCTGGTGCCGGTTGGCGCGCGTGCTCCTGAGGGCACGGTGATCGTCTGTTCCGGGATCTCCGACGCGGCTGCCTCCTGCGCCAACGTGGCAGCCGAGGAGTGGGCGGCTCCTGCGCGCACGGCGGTCTGCACGGACAGCTGGACCGCCTCGATCTCTGACGTGAACGACTGGGCCAGTGAACGCGACACCTGCGCCGCCACCGTCGAGTCGACACTGCTCAGGACCGTGATGGGCCGGCCCTGCCCGGAGCTGACCGCCGCGGAGAACCCCTCGGGGATGACGAACGCCGCACCGAGCTCGCCGTCCGCGACCTTCGCCATGGCATCAGCCGCGTTCGCCACCGATGTCACGGTGAGCAGGTCGGCGAGCTGCGGGCTGTGCAGGAACGTGGTGAAGCCGGCAGCCACCGGACCCTTGTCGAGGTCAACCACGGCCACGTCGGCGTGGAAGGACCCGGTCGAGCCGAAGGCCACGCTGATCAGCCCGGCAACGGCCAGGGGAGCGATGAAGCCCAGCACGATGGCCGACCGGTCACGCAGCCGTTGCCGCAGGTCCTTCAGGGCTATCGCCAGGACGGCACCCACGGCTCACTCCCTCAACGCGGTGCCGGTGAGGTGGAGGAAGACCGCCTCAAGGTCCGGCTCGTCGACCTCGACGGACCGTACCGACGTGCCGGCCCGGGTCGCTGCCTCCAGCACCTGCGCCAGCCGGCGTCTTCCGTCCGCAGCGATGAGCTGGACCGACGAGTCACTCACGTCGACGCGTTCGATGCCGTCCATGGAGCGGCAAGCCTCGGCAAACTCTGCAAGAGAACCGTTGGCCGACAAGGTGATTCGATCCTTCTCACCTATCTGGGAGACGAGCTCACGGCGGGTCCCCTCGGCTATCAGACGGCCGTGGTCGATGATGCCGATGCGGTCGCAGAGCCGCTCGGCCTCCTCCATGTAGTGGGTCGTGTACAACACCGCCAGTCCCGCCGACCCGAGGGTCCGGATGCTCTCGAGGATGGCGTGCCGACTCTGCGGATCCACCCCGACCGTGGGCTCGTCCAGGATCAGGAGGCTGGGTCGGTGGAGCAGGCTGGCGCCGATGTTGAGCCGGCGTTTCATGCCGCCGCTGAAGGACTCGACCCGATCGTCACCTCGGTCCAGCAGGTCGATCAGCTCCAGGACCTCGTCGACGCGCTCCTTCAGTGCTGCACCCCTGAGCCGGTAGAGCCGGCCGAAGAAGGCCAGGTTCTCCCGGGCGCTCAGGTCGGGATAGAGGGAGACGTCCTGCGGTACGTACCCGATATGGGCCTTCGCCCTGGGGTCGGACGGACTGACCGGCATACCGGCGACGGTGACCGCGCCGCCATCAGGGGACAACAGTCCGCACACAAGACGGATGGTCGTGGTCTTTCCGGCGCCGTTCGGGCCGAGCAGGCCGTAGGTCTCTCCGGGTGCCACCGCGAAGGTGACGTCATCGACGGCGACGCGGTTGCCGAAACGCCTCGTCAGATGAGCCGCCTCCAGCATTGCCGAGCCTCCTTGCTCCCATGTTTCTCTCACCCTCCAACGCGCCGCGTCACCGGCGCAAGTGGCCGAGGTCTTGCGGCCGGGGCTGGCCAACCGATGATCCGCAGTGCTTGTGGGCATGCTACGTGCGCCGGAGGACGACCCAGGTGAAGGGCTGGACCGCGCCGCCCGGTGTCGCGTGCTCCTCGCGCTCGGAGTGCACCAAGGTGAAGGCGGATGCGAACTCTGCGGCCAGGGAGTCTGCGTCGTAGCGGGTCGCCGGCAGGCCAGAGCACCGGGTCGGGCCGTCGGCGGCGAAGGTGCCCAGGACTAGGAGTCCGCCGGGACGCACGGCCCGCGTTGCCGTGGCGACATACCGTTCTCGCTGCTCTGGAGTGGCCAGGAAGTGGAACACGGCTCGATCGTGCCAGGCGTCATAGGTGCGCCCAGGCTGCCAGGACAGCACGTCTGCGACCACGAATGACGCCATCGCCTGCCTGTCGCCGAGCCGGTGGCGGACGAGGGCGAGCGCCCTGGGGGACACGTCGAGGACCGTGATGTCCGGCCAGCCGGCGTCGAGCAGAGCGTCGGCAAGGGTCGACGCGCCTGCCCCCACATCGATGACGGCACCCCGCGGTTGTGACACCATGGTGATGAGCCGCTGGGACGTCACGGGCTCCCGTTGGAACCAGCTCACCTCGTCGGCGGCCTTGGTCCCGTACACGTCGTCCCAGTGCCTGGTCGCGGTATCACTCATGCGGCACAACGTAATGCACCGGCGTGGAGCTTCGAGCACGTCGCTTGTCGTCAGGCCATGGCCCAGCGGTCGCGTCCGGCTTCCTTCGAGGTGTACATCGCCGCGTCCGCCATGGCGATCAGGTCTCGCGGGTTGGCGGCGACCTTGTCGGGCAGCCCTGCCCCGCCGAGACTTACGGTGACCGTGACGCGCTGGCCCGCCTCCATGACCTCGGTCCCGGCCACGGTACGACGGACCCGTTCGGCCATCTGCATCAGATCATCTCGTCCTGCCCCGGGCAGGACGATGATGAACTCCTCCCCGCCGTAGCGCAGGAGCACGTCCCCCTCTCGAAGGACTCGCCGCGTCGCACGCACCACGGATTGCAGCACCCGGTCGCCGACGAGGTGCCCGTAGGTGTCGTTGACGGCCTTGAAGTGGTCGAGGTCGAGCATCAGCACCCCCAGAGGATCGCCGGACCGGGTCGAGCGCGCGAACTCCTCCGTCAGGCGTTGCATGCCGAACCGACGGTTGTAGGCACCGGTCAGCGGGTCCAGGGCCGCGACCCGCTGAAGGTTCTCGTGGCTCAGGGCGTTGTTCAACGCGACCGCAAGGCCCGGGAGTGTGGCGTTCAGCACGGCGCGGGCCTCCGGACTGCTCGGCTGGGCGAAGGCCACGACCAGGACGCCCACGGGCACCACGCCGTAGAGCACCGGCAGGACCTGGACCTCCTGCGGGACGAAGTCGACCAGTGACCGGCTGACCACGACGTCACCCGGGAGGTGGAGAACGCTGGGCTGGGACGTTCGCAGTGCGGTGAGCACGGCGTCCGCTGACGCCAGCTGGTCGGCATCGCGAATACCGCTGGCGCCCGCGACTTCGACCCGCCCGTTGTTGACCACGAGCAAACCTGCGGCGTCGCAGCCGGTGGGGATCGACAGCTCACGCAACGTCGCCTCTGCCAGTGCACCCAGCTCCAGGTGGGCGGCGAATGCCTTCGAGAGCGACGTGATCCCATCAGAGACCTGATGACTCGTGGACAGCCCGACGACCAGGCGGTTGAACGACGCGGCAACCTGGCCCAGCTCGTCGGTCGAGTCGACGGGCACCATGCACGCTGCAGGGTCGCATCCGGCCCAGTCGCCGTTCGAGGACGCGTCGACCAAGGATCCCTCGACGCGTTGCATGCCGCCGACCAGGGACCGCAGCCGCACCCCCACGACAGCCCGGGCGAGCAGATGGTTGACCTCGGCGACCATGAGCCCGGCGACCAAGGTCGCGGCGAAGAAGCTCGGACGCAGAGCGAACTCGTCCGGCACGCCCAGCGCAACCACGGCGAACGGGAAGGCAAGGCCGATCAGCAGCCCGAACCCCAGCATCCACAGCCGCAGGTCCACCATGACTGCGCTGGACAAGCGAGGGAGCCAGGAGCGGTACGCCGCCGCCGGCCCGTGGCTGTCCTTCGAAAGCCTCACGCGGCGATGGTAGTGGAACGCCACGCCACAGGGAGCGCAACTCGCAGAACCCAACGTGCGTCTCCTCACAGCCATCCGAGCCTCTCGAGGTTCTTCGTGAAGCTAGGGTGCGACGTCGAACAAGCCATGTGCCCCACGTTCGGCATCGACCATCACGTGCGAGACGAACGGGTAGTGTCCGGCCTCCGGGAAGCTGAGCTCCACGAAGCCACCCTGTGCAGTGCCCAGTGACAGGACCTGGCTGCCTCCGGAAGAGGCGTTGCCCGGCCGCAACAGCCACGCCCCTTCACTGAATACCGTGTCGAACTGCGCACCCACGACGTGGAACGAGGTCCCGCGGTTCGGGCCCGCCGCGAGCACCCAGATGCGGACCCGCTCACCGACCCTGGCCACCAGCGGCACGACGTCGTAGTGGTTGGCAAACCGTTTCAACACCCCCGCATCCGGCTTTAGGTCGGCGGCGTTGGCCGCATCGACCGGACCGCCCTGCGGCCCGAGATAGAGCTCGGACTGTGCGAGCACGTACTCACGGTCGGCCTTCGCCAGTCCGGGTGGGTCGATGATCACCGCGCCGAACATGCCGTTGGCGATATGGGCCGACATGGGCATCGAGCCACAGTGATACATCCAGATGCCGCTGCGAGTGGCGGTGAGCCGAAAGGTCAGGGACCTGCCCGGCTCGACCGTCTGCATGGGCTCATCCGGTGCCAGCGCCCCGGCGTGGAGGTCGATCGAGTGTCCGATGGTTCCGTCATTGACCAGCGTCACCTCGAAGACATCACCCACTCGGCCGTGGAGAGTTGGCCCCGGCGCCGTGCCGTTGAAGGTCCACAGCCTCTGCCTGACCCCTGGAGCGACCTCGTGCTCGACCTCGCTGACCGTCATCGTGACGCGGTGGATGCGCTCGTTCGTCAGCGCGGGAATCGTGGCGTCGCGCGCCGCGAATCCGGGACCGGGGCTGGCCATGAAGTCCAGGTCGTCGGCCGCACTCGGTGCGCCCACCACCGGCCCGGTGGCGCTGTTGTCCCCGCCGATCGTCCTGACCGCGAAGACCATCCCGAGCTGTCGATGACCCACGATGGTGCACCAGCCCTTGAGGCTGCGGCCGACCACGCCGACGTCCAGGCGAACGGTTCTGCCTCGAGCGATCCGGCTCGTCTGCTGACCGGTCTCCAGTGCCAGGTCGTGCACGTCCGCGTCCTTGTTGGTCACGATCAGGACGAGCCGGTTGCCGGCGGGCACGTCCACGGACGCCGGCACGAAGCGCATGTGGCTGGCGACCACGTTGACAGTGGTGACCTGTCCGGTCGCGACGACACCGCCCGACGCTTCCACGAGACCTTTGCCGAGTGCTGCCGGGTCGAGTGCGGCTCCACCCGCGACCGCGAGCACGACTGCGGCCACAGCCACCGCAGCCAGACCGGTATGCCGTCCGCGCACCTCAGCGGCCGCCTCAGGAACGTGCCTGCTCAACGCCGTTGGGTCCGTGCCCACCTGCCGTGCGGCACGTTTGGAGCGCCGGGCATACAGGGCTGCAGAGACCAACAGCGGCAGGAATGCGGCGAACCCTCCCAGCACGAGCATCGAGACGAGGACGCGCACGAGACTGGGGACCGGGAGC
>JANOHS010000401.1:0-2706 GCA_031406655.1 Micrococcales bacterium | reverse complement strand
ATGGCGTCAAAACCGTTGCGGAGGAGGGTGGGCTGATGGCGGACGTGGTTCTGGTCACCGGCGTGTCCCGCTATCTCGGCGGACGGTTCGCGCGCCTGCTCACGGCCCAGCCCGGCATCAAACGGGTCATCGGCGTCGACGTCATCCCACCGCCGCTGGACATCGGCAAGGCTGAGTTCGTCCGCGCCGACATCCGGAACCCGATGATCGCCAAGATCATCAGCCAGGCCGAGGTTGACACGGTCGTTCACATGAACGTCATTGCGACGCCTCAGTCCGCGGGCGGGCGGGTCTCCCAGAAAGAGATCAACGTCATCGGGACCATGCAGCTGCTGGCGGCCTGCCAGAAGTCCCCCATCATCCGTCGACTGGTGGTCAAGTCCTCAGCTGCCGTCTATGGCTCCTCGCCCCGGGATCCGGCGATGTTCACCGAGGACATGGGGCCGAAGTCGTTGCCGCGGGCGGGTTTTGGCAAGGACTCAGTTGAGGTTGAGGGTTACGTCCGCGGCTTCGCCCGGCGCCGCCCGGACGTCGAGATCTCGATGCTTCGCCTGGCCAACATCGTCGGCCCCGGCATCAGAACCAGCATGACGGACTACTTCAGCCTGCCGGTGATCCCCACGCCGCTGGGTTTTGACGCCCGCCTCCAGCTGGTCCATGAGAATGACGCCCTGCAGGCGTTGCTGCTCGCCACGATGGGGGCCTCGGTCGGGATCGTCAACGTCGCCGGAGACGGCATCATCACCGTGGCGCAGGCGGCTCGCCTGTCCGGTCGGCCCACGGTGCCCGTGCCGTTGTCCGCCGGCGGCCTCCTGGGCCGGCTGGTCAAGCGCGCTGGGCTGGCCGACTTCACCCAGGACCAGATGCAGTACCTCGCCTGGGGCAGAGGCATGGACACCACCAGGATGCGCGAGGTGCTTCACCTTCAGCCGGAGTTCACGACGCGCACGGCCTTCGAGGACTTCACCTCCCATCTTGGGTCGGGTCTGCCGGGTAGCGCCGCGATCGGTGCGCTCGCCAACGGGCTGGCCGGGTCCGCGGCCACCGTCCTCACTCGTGTTCTGCCGCCAGGAAGGAGCCACTGATGGTCGATCCCAAGGTCGTCCCGTCCCAGGGTGGGTCAGGAAGCCCAAAGGGCACGAGCAGTCGCTCCGGCCCTGACATGTTGGCGGCAGGCGCGCGGCGGGCCTCCGGCGAGCGGGCCAGGCGATCCCGGACACCCCTGCTCTCGGATCCTCCCGGCGAAGAGGTCGTGCAACGGCCCGCGCTCCGGTCCGTCGATGGCAGGTCGGCGATCCGCGCCCACCGGCCACGTCCTGTCCCGCCGTCCCAACCGGCTCCCACGGCCCGGCAGACAAGGGCCTCAGGTGCCCGCGGGCCGGCGCTCAGATCCTTGTCCGCCAACGCGAACCCCCCAGCTCCACCACCGTCGACGGCGATCCCGGCGGCTGCCCAGGGTTCCCCCGATCCGGCCAGCACCGGCGTGGAGGACCTGGTCGCGATCGCGATCGCGACCCTGCGTCGGGCGGCCGAGGCCTCGGGACTGTTCGGCGAGGACCTGGAAGCCCAGGTCGCCGCAACGCTGGCGTTCGTTCGTCGGCGGCTCACCGGGGACTACACCGTCGACGAGTTCGGCTTCGACGAGGACTTCACCGAGTACGTCTACCTGCCGTTGCTGCGTCCGTTGTACAAGTCCTGGTTCCGGGTCGAGGTCCGCGGCATCGAGAACATCCCCAGCTCCGGTGGCGCGCTCGTCGTGTCCAACCACTCGGGCACGGTGGCTCTGGATGCGCTGATGGCCCAGGTCGCGGTGCATGACGAGCATCCGGCACATCGTCACCTGCGCATGCTGGGGGCAGACTTGGTATTCCGGACCCCGATCATCGGCGAGGTCGCTCGCAAGAGCGGCTCCACGCTTGCCGCCAACGCCGACGCGGAGCGGCTCCTGTCCTCTGGCGAGCTCGCGGGCGTGTGGCCGGAGGGTTTCAAGGGCGTCGGCAAGCCGTTCAGCGAGCGATACAAGCTCCAGCGTTTCGGGAGGGGTGGCTTCGTGTCGGCGGCGCTTCGCACGGGTGTGCCGATCGTGCCGTGCTCCATCGTCGGGGCCGAAGAGGCCTATCCGATGATCGGTAACCTCAAGACGGTCGCCCGCCTCTTCGGAGCCCCGTACTTCCCGGTCACGCCCACCTTTCCACTCCTTGGCCTGCTCGGGCTGATTCCGTTGCCCAGCAAGTGGATCATCGAGTTCGGCGCGCCGGTGGACACCGCCGCTCTCGGGCCCCAGGCGGCCGACGACCCCATGGTTGTCTTCGACCTGACCGACCAGGTTCGCGAGACGATCCAGCAGACGCTCTATGCGCTGCTCATGCAGCGTGGGTCCGCCTTCTTCTGAGCCGGCGGCCGGGCCTGCGGGCGGCGACCTCCGTCATACAGTGGGGTCGTGAGCGCCCAAGGTCCACCGAGGATCACCCTGATCTCCCGACCTGACTGTCACCTTTGCGACCGGGCGCGCGAGGTGATCGAACGCGTGGCACGAGACCTAGGCGTCCAATGGGTGGAACGCTCGCTCCTTGATGACCCCGGGCTGAGCGCCGCCTACTCGGAGCAGATCCCGGTGACGCTGGTTGACGGCGCGCAGCACGACTACTGGCGGGTGGACGAGAACCGCCTGCGGGCAGCGCACGCAGACGCCGCACCGACCGAGAG
>JANOHS010000396.1:0-11100 GCA_031406655.1 Micrococcales bacterium | reverse complement strand
CGCTGGCTGCGCGAGGAGAAAGGCAAGCCCGTCAAGGGCGACGGCGGGAGGCTGGACATCGTCGAGCAGCTCGAGCGCCTGGCCCAGAAGGGGATCGTCGATCGGCCGATGCGCCTGCCTCCTCCCCAGAAGGCGCCCGCGGCGCCCCCCGCGCTCCGTCCTCCGCCTGGCAGCTCGAGCCCCGTCGCGAAGCTGCCGGCACCTCCTGGCAGTGCCTCACCCTCGAGCCCTCAGTCGAAGGTGCTCGTCCCTCCGCCGCAGCGGCGGCCGACCGGATCCGTGGCCCAGGTCCCGGCGTTGCCCTCGGCTCCTCGGAGCCGGCCGATCGCTGCGCCCGGCGCGCCCCGACGCGACTTGATGGCCGATCGCGAAGCGCGGCGCGCGGGCGCGCAGGGCTCAGGCGTGGCGCCCAACCTCAAGCCGGGAACGCGGCCCAGCGACTCGCAAGTGAGGGCGCAGCGGGTGCTGCGTGACGGCAAGCCGCTCTCCAGCGATCCGGTCGAAACCCGGCCGCCTCAGCGGTCTGGGTCGTCCCCCGTCCAGGCGATTCCCAAGCGAAAGGACCCCGCCGGCTCCAACAGCGGGAGCACCACCAACCCCCACCGTTCGCCCGTACTCAAAGGACCAGGTCGTGGACCGGCCGGTGGTTCGCGTTAGAGTATTCGCCAGATGGATGACGCACCGCGCGACGATCGAAGACCTGCTGGGGGACCTCCAAGGGTGATCGGGAAGGTCATCAAAGGTGACAGCGGCGAGCTCGCGCCGCTCAACGAGAGGCCGTTGTCGGCCCCCCCTGTGAGCAGCGGTGGGGCTGCTCCCCCCCCCCCAACGCTCCGGTAGACCTCACCCCTGCCCGAGGGCTCCCGATCCCCCCGTTGGCAATGACTGTGATGTTTGTGCTGCTATAACAGCCGATGGGGCACAGTCATTGCCAACGAGAGCGACCCGGTAGGTCAGAGGCGGATGAGCATCTTGCCGGTGTTCGCGCCAGCCATGAGGTCGCGGAAACCGTTGACAGCGTTGTCGATCCCGTGGACCAGGGTCTCGCGCCAGACGATCTTGCCATCGGCCAGCCACTGACCGACCTCGGCCTCGAACTGCGGACGAAGGTCCGCGTGGTCGAAGACGATGAAGCCACGCAGGGTCAGGCGCTTGCCGACGATCATCGACAGGTTGCGCGGACCGGGCGCCGGTTCGGTGGCGTTGTAGACCGAGATCATCCCGCAGACGGCGACGCGACCGGCCGGGCGAAGCGCTGAGATGGCGGCCTCGAGATGGTCGCCGCCGACGTTGTCGAAGTAGACGTCGATGCCCTCGGGCGCAGCCTTCGCCAGGCCCTTGCGGATCGGCGTCGCCTTGTAGTCGATGGCCGCGTTGAAGCCGGCCTGCTCGAGCAGCCAGGCGGTCTTAGCCGGCCCACCGGCGCTGCCAACGACCAAGGATGCGCCCTTGAGATGGGCGAGCTGACCGGCCAGAGACCCGACAGCCCCGGCCGCGGAAGAGACGAAGACGCGGTCACCTTCGGCGAGCTCTGCGATGCGCATCAGGCCCGTGTAGGCGGTCAGGCCCGGCATGCCGAGAACGCCGAGGTAGGCCTGTGCCGGAGCCAGCGTGGTGTTCAGGACGCGGGCGGTCTTGGCGGGAACCACCGCCATCGTGCGCCAGCCGAACCGATGGGTCACGGTGTCGCCGATGACAACTGGTGAGCCGTTTCCGTCAGCAGCGCCCTGGCCGATCTCCTCCACGACACCTACGGCGTCGCCGTCCATCGGGTGGTCGAGCCGGAACGCCGGGACATAGGACTTGGCGTCGTTCATCCGCCCACGCATGTACGGGTCGACCGACACGAAGCTGTTGCGCACCAGGATCTCGCCGTCCGCCGGGGCCGGGAGCTCGACGTCGACGAGGGCGAAGTCCTCATCGACCGGGACTCCGTGAGGGCGGCGCTTGAGGTGCCATTGGCGGCTGGTCGTCATGTGGCCCGTCCATCGGAATTTGATGATGCTCTGTCAGGTTGAGCAGATAGGCTTGGGTCAGAGCTGACCGCGAGGCCAGTGTTGACAAGTGAACAGTGCGACGTGTGCCACCCATGGGGGTGATCGGTTTCGACGTTGATCGTCATTCCAGGAGAAGCGGGTCGAGGACGCAGGGTTATCTCGTTAACGATCCTTGCAAAACAATAGGTGCCGATTCCAATCGCACCGAACTCACCCTCGCCGCCTGAGCGAGCTCTGAGTTCCGTCAGCCTAGGTTTGCTTTCGACCTAGTTCCTGGCGTCAGCTAGAAAGCTTGCTGGGCGCCCTTGTCGTGGGGGTTGCCCGGGACTCTTACACGACTGGGCCTGTCAGCGGACGTGTGCGCGCGAGCGCTGGGGCCGAGAAAATCCATAGCGCACTGCACCCGGAGAAGTCCTGGTTTACCGTCGGCGGACGCGGGTTCAATTCCCGCCACCTCCACCACTCATGGGCACGTCGCACTGCACGCCTGTCACTGACGAGGGGCCCGATCCTGCGATCGGGCCCCTTTCGTCCGCTCCGAAACTCTTGGACCAAGGACTAGGCCGAAGGATCGTGGTCGTCCAGACAACCACGATCCTTCGCGCTGACTCGCGAGTCAGGTTGACTGGCGCAGCATCGCCCGCCCGGACAGGGTCCTGACCTCCACCACCGCGATGTTCTCGCGGTCCAGCGAGGTGGCGCCCATCAGGGTGAACCTGCGGTCGGGCAGCGGCTTCCACGTCGCGACCTGCTGAGCGACGCCGTCGCGGTCGATGACGAACAGTGCGTAGGCGGACTCGCCGGACGAGTAGCCCTTGGTGCTGTACGAGCAGGTCAGGTCGATCCGGGTGCCCCACCCCATCTCGACCAACCGCGCGCTGGCACTGACCGGCGAGGGGACAACGGCGCTCAGCACCAGATTCACGCCGCTCGCCGGCGCCGTCGACGTCGACGGAGTGGCGACCGGTGGGCGGGCGGGGGAGTCGTCCGGCCCGGTGAGGACGCTTGCGCCCACCGCGATCAGGGCCGCAGCCGCCACGCCCGCCACGCCAACAGCCAGGTAACGCCGGCCGCGCTCGCGGCGCACAGCCCGGGCCAGGGCAGGCAGCAACGTCTCCGGCGGGGCTTCGACCTCTTCGGCCAGCTGCTCCTCAGACACCTTGGACATCAGGCCGGGCAGCCCTGCGAGCTCACCCACGGCCCGGGTACAGGCGTCACAGCCCTTGAGGTGGTCCTCGAACTCGCGTCGGTCGGCGGGGGAGAGGGCACCCAGGACGTACGCCGCGTCATACAGCGTGTACTCGTCGGTGCTCACGCCCCCACTCCCATCTCTTCAAGTGCGAGCCGCAGGGCCCGCAGTCCGTAGTGCGTGCGCGACTTGACCGTTCCCTCGGGGATGTCGAGCCGTCGAGCCACCTCTGCCACCGAGCGCCCCCGGTAGTAGCACTCGACCAGGATGTGCCGGTGGTCCTCCGAGATTCGGCTCAGGGCGTCCGCGACGACCCAGGACTGGAGCAGCTGGTCCGTCTCGTCGCCGACCGGCGGGACCTCCGGTGGCTCGGCGGTGATCACCTCGAGCTGCGCCCGGCGGGTGCGCCATTCGTCAATGACCAGGTGGCGCGCAACCGTGAACAGCCATGCCCTCGCCGAGCCCTGGGCCTGGTCGAGGATCTTGGGGTGGCGCCAGGCGCGAAGCAGGGTCTCCTGGACGATGTCCTGGGCGCGCGCGCGGTCGCCGTTGGTCAGCCGGACGCAGTAGCCCCAGAGGGCAGCCGCGTGCTCGTCGTGGAGCTGCCTCATGAGATCAACCTGGCTACTGGTCACCGAACCTCCTGATGGCTACACGCTGGGCAGGCCCAAGTGGTTCATTGTTCGCAGAACGCCCGTCAGACCTCGGCCGGCCGCGCAGCCTCTTCCTGGGCCACCTCGGCCTTGACGGCTTCCATGTCCAGGCCGCGGACCCCCGCGATCACCGCATCCAGACCGGCAGCGGGCAGTGCCCCCGGCTGGGCGAAGACGAGGATGCCTTCACGGAAGGCCATCAACGTCGGGATCGAGGTGATGTTGGCCGACCGGGCAAGGAACAGCTCGGCCTCGGTGTCCACCTTGCCGAAGACGATGTCGGGGTTGGCGGCAGCAGCGGCCTCGAAGACCGGGGCGAACTGGCGGCAGGGGCCACACCACGACGCCCAGAAGTCGACCAGGACGATGTCGCTGTCGGCGATGGTCTTCTCGAAGCTGGCTTCGGTCAGGTCGGTAGGGCTCATGGACTCTGCAACGGACAGGGCAGGGCGACCATTCCCGGGGGCGGCCGGGCCGGTGGCAGGCTGGGGCCATGGGGACACGAGGGTGAGCGACGACATCGCCGGCTACTGGAACGACTTCGCCGCCGGGTATGACGACGAGCCGGACCACGGCCTGGCCGACCCGGCGACGCGCGAGGCCTGGCGGGTCCTGCTCGAGCGGTGGCTGCCGGCGCGGCCGAGCATGGTCGCCGACCTGGCGTGCGGCACCGGTGCGCTGACGGCGCTCGTGGCTGGGCTCGGGCACTCGGTCGTGGGGGTCGACCTCGCGGGCAACATGGTCGAGCGGGCCAGAGCCAAGACCGCCCAGCTCGCAAAGCGGGTCACCATCACGCTGGGCGACGTCTCCTCGCCGCCGATCGAGCCCGGGAGCGTTGACGTGATCCTGGCCCGGCACATCCTCTGGACGCTGCCCGATCCGCAGGCGACGCTGAGCCACTGGCGTTCGCTGTTGCGGCCCGGCGGCCGGTTCCTGCTGGTCGAGGGCCGCTGGTGGTCGCCGGGGGACCAGGACTTCAACGACGAGGCCCGTATGCCGTGGGCAGGGGGAGTGCGGGCGGCGGACCTTGCTGCCGCGCTGGAGCCGCTGGTCCGACGGATCGAGGTCCTGCCGTTGACGGACCCGGTGCTGTGGGGCAAGGAGACTGCCGACGAGCGCTACCTGCTGGTCGGCGATCTCTGAGGCGTGGGCCTGTTCGCTCGGCCACTCGCGCGCACGCCGCGGGCAGTTGGCAGAATGGCGTGATGACTGCCACGCCCAATGACGGCACCGAGGCGGTTGTCCGGACGCCAAACACGTTGTGGCGTTGGGCTCTTGGGGTGGCTCTGGGCCTGCAGCTGGTCGCCCTCTATGCCCCGGATGTCGCTGGCGGGCCGGAGGTTCCCGGGTTTGACAAGGTGATCCACGCGGCCATCTTCGCCGCGCCGGCGCTTGCCGCGCTGATGCTGGGTGTCCGCGCCAGGTGGGCGCTTGGAGTGCTCGTCGTGCATGCGCCGATCAGCGAGCTGATCCAGACCTTGGCGCTGTCCCACCGCGAGGGTGACCCTCTTGACGTGCTGGCCGACATCGGTGGCGTCCTGCTCGGCGGACTGGCATTCGTGGTCTGGAATCGCCGACAACACTGATAAAGTCTTCCTATACCCGATGGCTACGGCGTTGCACAAAAACGTCACAGACACAAGCAGTTGAGAATCATCGGGCCCTGCCGGATAGCGACCGTTATCTCCGGCCCGCCGGGCGCAGTCAAGACCACGCGCCTGAGGTTCGTTCTCATTGTTGCCGTTGGACCGGTAACCCGAGGCGTCCCTACCTCGAGTACCGAAGTGGATATATAAGTGAACAAGCACATCAATTCCGGCGCGCCCAAGAAGGCCCGCTGGTCCACCGCAAAGAAATCCAACGCTGCCGCAGGCGTGCCCAAAAAGGCTCACCGCGGGCAGGCGCAGCCACGCACGTATGACGATCGCCCGCCCCGTTCGTCCGGTGGCCGCGATGATCGCCCCGCCCGGAGCAATGACACGCGCAGCAACGACCGTCGTGACGACCGCGCCCCGCGCACTTATGGCAACCGTGACGACCGTCCGGCTCGCTCGACCGGCGCCCGAGACGACCGCGCGCCTCGTACCTATGGCAGCCGGGACGACCGTCCGGCTCGCAAGTATGACGACCGCGCGCCGCGCACCTTTGGCAACCGTGACGACCGACCCGCTCGCTCGACCGGTGCCCGTGACGACCGCGCGCCGCGCACCTTTGGCAGCCGCGAGGAGCGTCCGGCCCGCAAGTATGTCGCCCGTGACGACCGCGCGCCGCGCACCTTTGGCAGCCGCGAGGAGCGCCCGGCCCGCAAGTATGACGCCCGTGACGACCGCGCGCCACGCACCTTCGGCAGCCGCGAGGAGCGCCCGGCCCGCAAGTATGACGACCGCCCGCCGCGCACCTACGGCAACCGCGACGACCGCCCGGCCCGCACCTACGAGAAGCGCGAACCCGGTGCTCCCCGTTCGGACTTCAAGCGCGACGAGAACTATGGCAAGCGCACGGATCGCCCGGCCCGCACCTACGAGAAGCACACCCCGGCCCGGGTCATCGACACCACGCCGGTGACAGTCTCCGAGGACAACGGTTTTGCGGCCCTCGGTCTGCCGGCCGCTCTCGTCGAGCGCCTGGCACGCGAGGGAATCACGATCCCGTTCCCGATCCAGACGGCAACCATCCCGGACGCGCTGGCCGGGCGCGACGTGCTCGGCCGCGGCCAGACCGGCTCGGGCAAGACGTTTGCCTTCGGCCTGCCGACGCTGACCCGGCTCGCGGCCGGTGACCGAGCCCTGGCCAGGCGCCCCCGCGCCCTGGTCCTGACCCCGACCCGTGAGCTGGCGATGCAGATCAGCGACGCTCTCGAGCCGTTCGTCCACGTGATGGGCTTGCGTCACAAGCTGGTTGCCGGCGGGATGCCGTACCCGCCCCAGCTGATGGCCCTCGACCGTGGCGTCGACCTGCTGATCGCCACCCCGGGCCGGCTGAAGGACCTCATCGAGCGCGGAGCCGTCCAGCTCACCGACATCTCGATCATGATCCTGGACGAGGCCGACCACATGGCCGAGATGGGTTTCCTGCCCGAGATCACCTCGATCCTGGACGGTCTCCCCGAGGGCGGTCAGCGACTGCTCTACTCCGCCACGCTGGACCGCGGGGTCGATGCCGTGGTCGAGCGGTACCTCACCGACGCCGTCACCCACTCCACCGATGACGCGACTGCCAGCGTCACCACGATGGACCACCACATCCTGCTGATCGACCCCCAGCACAAGAAGGTGATCACCGCGGAGGTGGCCAACCGCGAAGGCCGCACCCTGGTCTTCGTGCGGACCAAGCTCGGCGCCGACCGCGTGGCTGAGCAGCTGCGTGAGCAGGGGGTATTCGCCGCCGCGCTGCATGGTGGGCTGGCCCAGGGCGCTCGCAACCGGGTCCTGAGCGCGTTCAAGGACGGCAGTCTGCCCGTCCTGGTCGCCACCGACGTCGCGGCCCGAGGCATCCACGTGGACGACATCGGTGTCGTCCTTCAGGCAGACCCGCCGGCCGACCACAAGGACTACCTCCACCGGTCGGGGCGCACCGCCCGCGCCGGCGAGAACGGCACCGTTGTCACCCTGGCTCTCCCGCACCAGCGGCGCGGTATGGAGCGGATGGCGCGCGATGCCGGCGTGGACGTTGTGGCGACCCGGGCGATCCCCGGCGACGCACTGCTGACCTCGACCGGTGCCCGCCCGCCGAGCGGGGTGCCGATCCCGGCAAGCCAGTCGCGTCGTCTGCTCGAGGCTCCGGCGCGTCCCAACCGTCGCCCCTTCGGCGGGGGCGGTCGCGGCGGTCACGGAAGCCAGGGCGGTCCGCGTCGCAACAATGACGGCGCGCGCGGCTATCGCGGCTCGCGCGCCTGACCCGAGCTGAACCAAGGAGGACCCGACCGGCATACCGCCGGTCGGGTTTCTTGCTCTGTCAGCCCCGGACCTGGCTGATCTGGCAGAGTTTCGCCGTGGCCTGCGGGAGAATGCCGGTGTGAGCACCGACTACTCGACGGGCAAGCTGCTCGTCGCGACACCCCAGACCGGCGGCGATGTCTTCCGCCGCAGTGTTGTGCTGGTGCTACACCACGACGAGGACGGCGCACAGGGTGTCGTCCTCAACCGTCCGTTGGCGGCTCCCGTCTCAGCGGTGCTGCCCCCGTGGCAGGACTACGTCACCGATCCGCCCAGGGTCTTCCAGGGCGGGCCCGTCGCCCTGGACTCGGCGCTGGGCCTGGTGACCGTGCCCGGCGACCATCAGGAGCCGATGGGTGTGCGGCTGCTCTTCGGCGGGGTCGGTCTGGTTGACCTGGACATCCCCCCGCTGGTGGTCGTGCCCGAGGTGGCAGGGCTTCGGATCTTTGCCGGGTATGCCGGGTGGTCGGCCGGCCAGCTCGAGCGGGAGATTCGCGAAGGAGGCTGGTACGTGGTGGAGTCCGAGGCCCGCGACGCCTTCACGCCGGAGCCGGAGACCCTGTGGTCCACCGTGCTGCGTCGCCAGCGCGGCCATCTCGCATTCGTCGCGAGCTTCCCCGAAGACCCGACGATGAACTGAGGCAGCCTGGCCGTTCCGGGCCTTGGCTAGACTTGGCACCATGACCAACCCGCGGATAGCCGTGAACGGGCTCGACGACCCGAACGACCCCAGCAACCCGATCCCGCAGCGCCAGCCCTCCGCCCCCTCGAGGTCCACAGCGGTGATCGAGCGCGAGCAGGAGCAGGAACAGGTCCAGGAGCCCGGCGACCACGAGCGCTTCGCGCACTACGTCCGCAAGAACAAGATCATGGACAGCGCGATGTCCGGCGAACCGGTGGTCGCGCTCTGCGGCAAGGTCTGGGTCCCGGGCCGCGACCCCAAGAAGTTCCCCGTGTGCCCCACCTGCAAGGAGATCTACGAGGGTCTGAAGAGCTAGCGCCCAGCCTCCCCGGCGACCCGCTGTAACACACCGCGGTGCCGCGAGACCGCATGGGACCGCGGCATGTCGCCAGCCGAATCTCGTTATGGTTAGCGGCATATGAGCACCGCGGCCGCCTCGAGCCTCTCACCAGCATTCCCGGAGCGGGCCGCATGGGGGACAGCGTCCAAGCTTCGCGTCTGGCAGGCGGACGCCCTGACGAGGTACCTGCGCTCCACCTCCCATGACTTCCTTGCCGTAGCGACCCCGGGGGCGGGCAAGACGACCTATGCGCTGCGCGTCGCGACCGAGCTGATCAGCATGGGCGTGATCAGCCGGGTCACCGTCGTCGCGCCCACCGAGCACCTCAAGACCCAGTGGGCCGATGCCGCCTCACGGGTCGGGATCCGGATCGACCCGCGGTTCACGAACGCGGCGGGGCGCCACGGCGCGGAGTACGACGGCGTTGCCGTGACCTACGCCCAGGTGGCCAGCAAGCCGCTCCTGCACCGTGCCCGCACCCAGGCCGCCCCCACGCTGGTCATCCTCGACGAGATCCACCATGGCGGCGACAACCAGGCTTGGGGCGACGCGATCCGCGAGGCGTTCGAGCCGGCCGCGCGTCGGCTTTCCTTGACCGGCACGCCTTTTCGCTCCGACACCAGCCCCATCCCGTTCGTGCGTTACGAGTTGGGTGCGGACTCGATCCGCCGCAGCGAAGCGGACTACTCCTACGGGTATGCCGAGGCGTTGCGTGACGGGATCGTCCGCCCCGTGCTGTTCCTCGCCTACGGGGGGTCGATGCGCTGGCGCACCAAGGCGGGGGACGAGATCTCGGCCAGGCTCGGGGAGCCGATGACCAAGGACGCGAACGCGCATGCGTGGCGCACGGCCCTGGACGCCAAGGGCGAGTGGATCCCGTCGGTCCTGGCGGCAGCGGACAAGCGGCTCACCGAGGTGCGGCGGGGGGTTTTGGATGCCGGTGGCCTGGTGATCGCCTCCAACCAGACCCAGGCCCGGGCCTACGCCAGGATCCGGCACTCCATCTCGGGCGAACGCCCCGTTGTGGTGCTCTCGGACTATGCGGGGTCGTCCGGCAGGATCGAGGAGTTCGCCCAGGGCAGCCAGCGATGGATGGTTGCGGTCCGGATGGTCTCCGAGGGTGTCGACGTCCCGCGGCTCTGTGTCGGCGTCTATGCCACGTCGACGGCCACGCCGCTGTACTTCGCCCAGGCAGTCGGTCGCTTCGTCAGGGCCCGGCGCCGGGGCGAGACGGCGTCCATCTTCCTGCCCAGCGTGCCGCAGATCCTCGAGCACGCATTCCGGCTGGAGCAGGAGCGCGACCACGCGCTGGACCGGGTCCACAAGCCTGGCGACGAAGAGTCCTTCTGGTCCGCTGAGGACGACCTCCTGGCGGCCGCCAAAAGGACGGAGTCGACCCTGGACCTGGAGCAGACGGCCTTTGAGGCGCTGGAGTCCGAGGCGGAGTTCGACCACGTCCTCTTCGACGCCCAGCAGTTCGGCCTCAACGCCGAGGTGGGCAGTGCCGACGAGGAGGCGTTCCTCGGGCTGCCAGGACTGCTTGAGCCTGACCAGGTGGCCACGTTGCTGCGCGAGCGGCAGTCGTCCCAGAAGGGGTCCGGCCGCAGGAAGGTCGACCCCGAGCTGGCCACCCACCGGGCCATGGCGGCGGCCCGCAAGGAGCTCAACGCGCTGGTCTCGGCGTACGCGCGCAAGACCGGTGCTCCGCACGCCGTCGTGCACGCCGACCTGCGCAAGAGCTGCGGGGGCCCGGCACTGGACCAGGCCAGCGCCGAACAGGTCGCCCAGCGGATCGAGCGGATCCGACGCTGGTTCGTGGGTCGGCGCTGACCCCGCGCCCGGCTTCGAGGACGCGGCCAGGTGGTAGGGCGTTGTTTGCACTGTGAGTCCTCGCTGGTTCACAGTGAGTCATGACCAACCCGATCACCCTCACGCCCGAAGAGCGCCAGGCCGACCTCGACCTCGACCAGCTCAAGCAGCTCGTCGGACTGGTCGAGTACGACGAGTCCAAGGACCCGTTCCCGGTCACCGGCTGGGATGCCCTGGTCTTCGTGGTCGGCAACGCGACGCAGACGTCGCACTACTTCCAGTCCGCTTTCGGCATGGAGCTGGTGGCCTACAGCGGCCCTGAGACCGGCAACCGCGACCACGTGGCCTTCGTCCTCAAGAGCGGCTCATGCCGCTTCGTCATCAAGGGTGGCGTCGACCCCGACAGCCCGCTCCTGGACCATCACCGCACCCATGGTGACGGGGTCGTCGACATCGCCCTGGAGGTGCCGGACGTGGACCGGTGCATCGAGCACG
>JANOHS010000369.1:0-1902 GCA_031406655.1 Micrococcales bacterium | reverse complement strand
CGCTGCAACGCGGCCAGCAGGTCGACGACCTCGCCACCGGTCTCCCTGGCCGCAGGCGTCGCCCGGACCTCGCCACCCTCGAGCTTGGTCCTGACCAACGACTCGACCGCCGTCTGGTAGTCGTCCTCGTAGTCGTCCGGAACGTAGTCCCCCGCCAGGGACTCCACCAGCATGTGCGCCATGGCCAGCTCCGCGGGCTTGGCGTCGACGTCCTGACCGAGATTGGCGAGCTCAGGGGCGCGGATCTCGTCCGGCCACAGCATGGTCTGCATGACGATCACGTCGTCCCGGACCCGTAGCACCGCGATGGTCATCCGCGCGCGGATCGAGACGGTCACGATCGCCATCCGGTCGGCTGCCCTGAGCGCGTCACGCAACAACGCGTAGGCCTTGGTCGCCGCCTTGTCCGGCTCGAGGTAGTAGGACCGGTCGAAGAGCATGGGGTCGATCTGGTCGGCGGGCACGAACTTCTCCACGGCGATCTCGCGGCTGCTGCGCGTCGGCAGGTCTGCCATGTCCTCGTCGGTCAGCACCACCATCTGGCCGTCCTCGGTCTCATACCCCTTGGCGATGTCGTCGTAGGAGACCTGTTCGCCATCGATGCTGCAGACGCGCTGGTACCTGATCCTGCCGCCGTCCTCGCGGTGCACCTGGCGGAACTGCACATCGTGGTTCTCGGTGGCCGAGTAGAGCCGCACCGGGACATTGACAAGGCCGAAGGACACGGCACCCTTCCAGATGGCACGCACGATCAGATCACTCTCCAAGTCTTCGGAAATCACCACTGCGTTGCGGATCACTGCGTTTGCGGACCATTGTGTCGCGGACCGGAATCTGTCCCGAGCGTCAGAATGGACCCATGCGCGCCATGCTGGCTAGTCAAGGGACCGTGATCCCCCATGGTCCCTTGTGGATGCATGAGATCAAATGGGACGGAATGCGCATATTGGCCGATGTCACGGATGGCCGACTGAGACTGTTGTCCCGCAACGAGAACGACGTCACCGTGAGCTTCCCGGAGCTGGGCACGCTGTCCGGTCCGGGCCGGCCGGACGACATGCTGCTCGATGGCGAGGTCGTGGCTCTGGACGGCGGGCTCCCCTCGTTCTCCGCTCTTGCCGAACGCATGCACGTCAGCGATCCCGGGAAGGCACGCGCTCTGGCGGTCGCCCGGCCGGTCACCTATATGGCGTTCGACCTGCTGCGTCTCCATGGCGTCGATCTCACCGCCCGTCCGCTGGCCGAACGGAGGGCGGCCCTTGAGCGGATCGGACTGGCCGGCCCGGGCTGCCAGGTGCCACCCATGTATGACGACGGGGACGCACTGCGGCTCGCGACCCTGGAGCAGGGGCTGGAGGGCGTTGTCAGCAAACGCCTCTCATCCAGGTACAGCCCCGGACGACGCAGCCCCGACTGGCTGAAGTTCGCCCATCGGGGGTCGAGGTCGGTGCTGGTCGGCGGATGGCGGCTGGAGACCGGCAGCGCGACACGGCTTGGCGCTGTCCTGGTCGGCAGCCCAACCCCCCAGGGCCTTTCATATCTGGGTCGCGTCGGCAGCGGCCTTGCCGGCAAGGCAGGGTCGACCGTCCTGGATCTGTTGCGGCCGTTGACGATCGACGCCTCACCGTTCGCCGTCGAGATCCCGCGGGCGGACTCAGAGGGCACGATCTGGGTTCGACCGGTGGTCGTGGTGGACGTGCAGTCGCTGGGGCTCTCCCCGCAGGGAAGGCTCAGACAACCGGCATACCGTGGCCTGCGAACTGACCTGTCGCCCGGCGACCTGCACGGCGAGGAGTGAGCTCTCTTGCCCGACAAGGCCATTGATGTGATCACAGTGCTTGTTGATGGACGGCGTCTGCGCGTCGGCAACCTGGACAAGGTCATGTACCCGGCCACCGAGAC
>JANOHS010000081.1:0-3006 GCA_031406655.1 Micrococcales bacterium | reverse complement strand
CGAGATCGAGGCGGAGCACGTGCGGCATACCCTGCGTCTGCTCACTGAACGCTCCACCCTGGTCGCGGACCGTATCGCGAGCGGCGACCTGCTCGTGGTGGGCGCCACGTACGCACTCGACGACGGCCGCGCGCGCATCGTCGACTCCGTGGGACTCGCCGACCCCCGATAGCACCGACAGAAAAGGCTGGGAGCAAGGAGACGGTTGTCCCCTTGCTCCCGGCCGGTCAGCTCGTCGCGACCCTACGGAGCCGGTGGCGTGAGCGTGTTCATCTGGAGGGTGACGGCGGTCTGCGCCAACAGCCTGCCGTTGATGGATGCCTTGGTCTTCATGGCGATCATCGTCTTGGAGAGGATCGTTCCCTCCATGTGCGCCTGTGTTCCGATGCTGACCGCGCCTGCGACCGCCCAGAACACGTTCTTGGCCTGTGCGCCGCCGGCCAGGATCACATTCTTGGCCGAGGCCTGGTCAAGGGTTCCGGCGATCTGGAGGATCCATACGTCGTCCGGGCCACCCGCGAGGGTTACGTCCGTTGAGATGTCGACGTTGGTGTTCCACTTGTAGAGGCCGGGTGCCAGGGTGAGTCCGCCAATTTCTCCAGCGCCGAGGTCAATGGCATCCGGCAGGGTCCGTCCGGTCGCGTCGTTGTAGGCGGCCTCCATGTCGCCAACAGCCGCCGTCAGACGCGTGGGGTCCGTCACGCTGCAGGGAAGTGGGCCGGCAGCATCGACCGTGTAGATGATCCCATTCACCTCGGCGCAGGTCAGGCCGATCGCAGCACCGGTGATGGGGCTGGTCCCAACATTTCCGTCGATGGCC
Organism: Micrococcales bacterium; assembly: GCA_031406655.1. GTDB lineage: Bacteria > Actinomycetota > Actinomycetes > Actinomycetales > Dermatophilaceae > UBA4719. The sequence goes on along the minus strand of JANOHS010000081.1, from coordinate 2,186 downwards.
GTCTTGAAGACGTCCGTGATACCTGACTTCGACAGAACCGTGAAGTCACCCGCCGAAACAAGGTTCACGGGGGCCTCAGGTGCGGCAGCTGCGGCGCTCGTCGTGCCGGCCGCCAGCATTGAGATGATTGCAATGGGGATGATCGATAGAGTTCTTAGCCTCAAAATTCTCCTCATGGTTTCGCAAACGTGAAGACGTGAACGGAATACGGATGAATCCGACAAATCAGATGAATCCGGACCATGATCTTGGCGCCGACTGGGACACCCGGCCTTGATTTGTGAGAAACCTCACCAACGATCGCCGTTGACCGGCGGAGGGGGTACTGGCTTAGAGTGCCAAGTTTGCTGCCACGACATCGGCCAGGCGCTGGGCCACAACTTGAGCGCGTGCAGCGTCATCGGCCTCGACCATGACCCGCACGAGAGGCTCGGTCCCGGACTTGCGCAGCAACACCCTGCCGACTCCGGCCAGCTCGATCTCTGCGGCACGAACCTCGGACTGGACCGCCTCGTTGCCCTCCACGCCGCCCTTGTCCACGCCCCTGACGTTGATCAGCACCTGCGGCAAGCGCCTCATGACGGCGGCCAGGTCCTCCAGCGAGCGGCCCGTCTGCGCAAGGCGCGCGGCCAGCATGAGCCCGGTCATGGTGCCGTCGCCGGTGGTTCCGTGGTCGAGGAAGATGACGTGGCCGGACTGCTCCCCGCCCAGGGAGAGCGCGCTCGCCTTCATCTCTTCCAGGACGTAGCGGTCACCCACCGCTGTCTGAACGACCGCAACGCCTTCACGCTCCAGCGCCTGGAGCATGCCCAGATTGCTCATCACGGTGGTGACCAGGGTGTCGTGCGCCAGCGCACCACGCTCGCGCATGGCCAGCGACAGGATCGCCATGATCTGGTCCCCGTCGACATCCGCACCACGGGCATCCACGGCGAGACAACGGTCGGCGTCGCCGTCCAGGGCGATGCCGAGATCGGCACCGGTTTCGACAACGGCCTTCTGGAGGTTCCCCAGGTGGGTGGATCCGTATCCATCGTTGATGTTGAGACCGTCGGGCTCGCAGCCAATGACGGTCACCTTGGCACCGGCCTGCCGGAAGGCCTCCGGGGCAACCCCACTTGCCGCGCCGTGAGCAGCATCCAGGACGACCCGCAGGCCGTCCAGACGGTGCGGCAGAGCAGCCAGAAGATGGGCGATGTACCGGGCGGGACCGTCTTGTAGCGGACGGACCCGGCCGACGTCGGACCCGATGGGCCGGTCCCAGGGCTCGTTCAGCCGTGCCTCGATCGCGTCCTCGAGCTCGTCCGCCAGCTTGTGCCCACCCCGGGCAAAGAACTTGATGCCGTTGTCAGGCATGGCGTTGTGCGAGGCGGACAGCATGACACCCAGGTCGGCGCCGCTGTCGGCTATGAGGAACGCGATGGCCGGTGTCGGCAGCACGCCTGCGTCCAGGACATCGACCCCCGCCGAGGCCAGTCCCGCGATGGTGGCCGCGGCCAGGAACTCCCCCGACGCGCGGGGGTCCCGACCCACGATCGCCGTCGGTCGATGGTCCTCGAAGGCGCCGACCTCACCGAGCACGTGAGCCGCAGCCACTGACAGGTCCAAGGCCAGCTCTGCGGTCACATCCTTGTTCGCAACGCCGCGTACGCCGTCGGTGCCAAAGAGTCGTGCCGCCATGGGGTTGAGCCTTTCGGGGGGAGATGGCAGAGGCGGCCTCGAAGCCCCGGCATCACCAGGTCTCGAAGCCGCCACTGGCGGGATGATGCTGGCTCAGCGCTTGCTGTACTGAGGCGCCTTGCGGGCCTTCTTCAGTCCGGCCTTCTTGCGCTCGGGGACGCGAGCATCGCGGGTCAGGAAGCCGGCCTTCTTCAGTGCGGGACGGTTCAGGTCCTCGTCAATGCCGTTCAGCGAGCGGGCAATACCTAGACGCACCGCGCCGGCCTGGCCGGAGGGACCGCCGCCATGCACCCGGACGAGCACGTCGTAGGCGCCATCGAGCTCGAGCACCTTGAACGGCTCGTTCACGATCTGCTGGTGCACCTTGTTGGGGAAGTACTGGTCCAGCGTGCGGTTGTTGATCTTCCACTGACCGCTGCCGGGGATGATGCGCACGCGGGCGATGGCCTGCTTGCGACGCCCGGTCGCGGCACCGGGGACAGAAGCCGTCGCCTTGCGTGCCTCGG
>JANOHS010000315.1:0-22287 GCA_031406655.1 Micrococcales bacterium | reverse complement strand
GTCTCGTCCGCCAGCCCGAAACAGCTGGGGTTCTTCGGCTTCTTCCTGCCCTCGGAGTACGTCGATGAGCAGGCCGGCCCATCGTCGTTCTTCCCCGATCTGAGGAATCCCGCGCTGGCGCTGGGCGTCTACGAGGGCGAGCTGTATCCCCAGGGACGCCCCCAGTCGGTCTACACCCTCAGCACCGAGAAGATGACCCAGCTGAAGGACGCCCGGGGTGAGCCGCTCCGGCTGCTGATCAGACCGGGCCAGACCGTGCAGCTGCCCGATGACCGGGGGAGTATCACCTTCGACTCGGTCGAGCGCTGGGCGGGGCTGTCGACCCGCTACGACCCGGGCAAGGCCCTGGCGCTCGGTGGCGCCGTCGCCGCACTTGTCGGGCTGGTCGGCTCGCTGATGATCCGCCGTCGCCGGCTGTTCGTACGCGTGCGTGCCGAAGGTCCTCACACGGTGGTCTCCGTCGGTGGCCTGGCCAAGGGTGAGGACCCTAGGCTGGGCGCGACGGTCGAGGACCTGCTCAGCACCATCGCGGAACGGACCAGCCCCGCAGGAAGGACCAGGCTATGACGAACCAGACTCTCGCCGAGTACGCCAACCTGGGCGTCTACTCGGCCATGGCGGTGTTCACCATCGCCATGATCGCGTTCGCCGTGGACCTGGCCGGAACTGTCTCAACGCCATCCACACCGGCGAGCGCGACCCGGAGGGAGCCGGCTCTGGTCGGCGCGGCTCCGGCGGTCAACGCCCCAGTCTCTCGGGATGGGGGCGGCGGCCCGGACCCGGTGCGGACACGTAAGGCCGCCGGCATCGCGATGATGCTGACGCGACTGGGCGGTCTCCTGCTGGTCGCCTCTGCAGCCATGCGCGGTCTGTCCGTCCACCGGCCGCCCCTGGGCAACATGTTCGAGTTCGCCCTCGTGGGCTGCATGTTCGTCATCGTCGTCTTCGTGGCGAACAGCCTGCGCCGCGACCTCCGCTGGCTGGGGCTCTTCGTTGTCGGCCCGGTGCTGCTCACCCTCGGGTTGGCGATCACGGTCTTCTACACCGACGCCAGCGAGCTGATGCCCTCGCTGCGGAGCGTGTGGCTGGTCATCCACGTCACGGTGGCCACCTTCTCGGTTGCGCTGTTCACCATCGCGTTCAGCGTGACGATCCTGCACCTGGTCAAGTCGTGGCTGGAGGGGCAGAACCCCGCCGGGATGTCACGCGTTCGAACCATCGTCAACACCGCTCTGCCCCGTGCAGCCTCTCTGGACCGGACCGCATACGGGATCCACGTGGTGGCGTTCCCGCTGTGGACCTTCACCCTCATCGCCGGCGCCATCTGGGCCGAGCAGGCGTGGGGCCGCTACTGGCAGTGGGACCCCAAAGAGGTGTGGACGTTCGTGATCTGGGTCGTCTACGCCGCCTACCTCCATGCGCGCGCCACTACCGGCTGGTCACCCCGGTCGGCCAACTACCTGGCGCTGGCGGGCTACGGTGCCATCCTGGTCAACTACGTGGTCGTCAACGTGTTCTTCGTCGGCCTGCACTCCTACTCGGGGATGTGAGCATGGCCCGCTACTCGGTGTTGCGGTTGATGATCTTTTTCGGTTTCCTCTGTGCCCTATGGCTATTGGGCCTGCGTGATGAGAGCCAGCGTTGGTGGTTGCTCGGCATCTCGGCGCTGGGCTCCATGGTGGTGTCCTACTTCGTCCTGCAGGGTCCGCGGGCCCAGTTCAGCGCCCGGATCGCGCGCCACATCGATGAACGTGCCGCACGGGCCGAGCTGGCACGCGTGAAGGAGATCGATGAGGATGCCGAGGCGGACGGGGACCCCAGGCGCGCCTGAGGTCGTTCAGCCCAGGTGTCGTGCAGCGCCCAGCCCGAGCGCCAGAAGTGCGGCGTAGACCAGCTCGAACAGTCCGGTCCCCGCCAGCACGGGGACCAGGTCTCTGCCCGTCGCGCCGCGCAGTACCGGCCGCAGCAGCGGGAACGCCAGGGCGAACGACACGAGTGCGACCAGGGCGGTGGGATGGATGAGACCGGCTATGAGGACGCAGACCAGTGCCACGCTCAGCAGCGCGGCATACAGCCGGCGGGTCCGGGTCCCACCCAGCCGCACCGCCAGGGTCAGCTTCCCGTGCGACTGGTCTGTGGGGATGTCACGCAGGTTGTTGGCGACCAGGATCGCCGAGGCGATGGCGCCGACGCCGACGGCACCGGCGACGGAGGCAGGGCTGACGGTGAGCGCCTGGGTGTAGGTGGTGCCCAGCGTGGCCACCAGGCCGAAGAACACGAAGACGAAGAGCTCGCCCAGTCCTGAGTAACCGTAAGGTCTTTTGCCCCCGGTGTAGTACCAGGCGGCGGCGATCGAGGCGGCGCCGACCACCAGCATCACGAACGCGCCGCTGAGAGCCACCAGGGCCAGGCCGAACAGGGCTGCGGTGGCGAAGCAGAGCCCTGCCGCGAGCTTGACGTTGTCGGGCCTGGCCAGACCCTGGCCCACGAGTCGCACCGGGCCAACGCGCTCCTGGTCGGTCCCGCGGATGCCGTCGGAGTAGTCGTTGGCGTAGTTCACGCCGACCTGTAGCGCCAGCGAGACTAGGAGGGCAAGGAGGGCGAAGGCCGTGTCGGCCCGGTCGAGGGCGTAGGCGGCGCCGGTGCCGACCAGCACCGGCGCGACGGCAGCGGGCAGGGTGCGGGGGCGGGCGCCCTCGACCCATTGGGACAACGTGGCCATGTAGTTGTTTCTCGCTCAGCTCAAAGTGGTGGGAATGGTGCTGTCACAGGTTTCGCAGAAAATCCGGATCATCGTCGGGGCCACGTGGGGCGGAAGGGTACCCGGGCCCTCGTGGTCCGTGCTGGGGGCCGCGCTGCCTTCCGGCGACCAGCCACGCGACGGAGCCGATCGCGGTCGGCGCCGAGATGAGGATCAGCAGGATCCAGATGACCTTGGGCAGGTGCTGAACGCGGTCGTCCTCGGTCTGGATCGCATCGATCACCGCGTAGATCGCCATTGCGAGCGGAACGATGACGATCAGTACCCTTACCATTCCGAACTCCCTGCCTTACGTGAACCGATCTTGTACTGATCTTGCCACGTGCTCAGGTGCTGTGGTCGAAGAGCCTCCGGACCGCGGCACGGTCGGGCTTGCCGGGTCCCCGCAGCGGAAGCTCGGACAGGGTCGTGAGCCGTCTCGGCAGAGCGTGCTCAGGCAGTATTCCGCGGAGCCGGTCGCGCACGTCGTCCAGTGTCGGGGGCGGGCTGCCTTCCGTGACAACGACTGCGACGCTGACGACCTGACCCCACTCGGGGTCGGGGCTGCCCACCACGACGGCCTCGGCGATGACGTCGAGCCGGGCCAGCGCCTCCTCCACCAGGCGTGGAGCCACCTTCAGGCCGCCGGTGTTGATCAGGTCGTCGGTGCGCCCGTCCACAACGAGTGCGCCCCGGTCATCGAGGTGGCCCACGTCGTCGGTGCGGAACCAGCACCGGTTGAGGTCGTCGACCACGAACACCGTTGCGCTCAGGGCCGGTTCGCCGAGGTAGCCTCGAGCCAGTGTGGCGCCGCCGAGCAGGATCCGCCCGTCCTCCTCGAGCTGCACCCGGCTGACACCAAGGGCCCGGCCGTCATAGACGCAGCCGCCGGCCGTCTCGCTCATGCCGTAGGTGGTGACCACCCTGACCCCGGCCTCCCGTGCGGCGGCAAGCAGGCCGGCGGGTGCGGCTGCGCCGCCGAGCAGCACGGCGGCATACCGGGTGAGTGCATGGCGTCCATCGGCGTTGGCGAGCAGCCGGACCAGCTGGGTGGGGACGAGGGCGGTGTAAGCCGTTGCGCCAGTGGCGAGCTCATCGGTGGCCCGGGCAAAAGCTGCTGGAGTGAAGCCGTTCGCAAGATCCATGGAGATGGGTGACGTGCCCGCAACCAACGACCGGACCAGAACCTGGAGGCCGGCGATGTGATGGGCGGGCAGGGCCAGCAGCCATTGGCCCGGGCCGCCCAGCCGCTCATGGGTGGCGTGGGCAGAGGCGCGCAGTGCGTCACCCGTGAGCATGGCCAGCTTGGGCCGACCGGTGGTGCCGGAGGTGCGGATCGTCAGTGCCAGCCCTTCGGGGAGGTGGCTCAGGTCCCCGGGGATCGGCGGTGGGGCACTGCCAGGTGGGTGCGGCGCCAGGGCGGGACCTGAGCCGTCCAGCGCCCTGAGCAGGTCTGTGAGGACGGTCAGCGCCGCAACGCCCGGCGGGACGGGCAGGGCGCGCAGACGTGGAGCACTCACCCGCCGAGACTATGCGCCGCCAGAGGCGTGAATACTGGGCGGGTGACTGAGACGACGCGATCCGGGGTGGGGACGACGCGCCCCGTGGCTGTGGTGACCGGGGCGAGCAGCGGTATCGGGGCGGCGACGGCGAGGCGGCTCGCGGCACAGGGGTTCGAGGTCATCTGCGCGGCGCGCCGGGCCGACCGCATCGACTCGCTCGCCGCCGAGATCGACGGGCGGGCTGTTCGTTGCGACGTGACCTCTGCCACCGACGTGGCCTCGCTCGCCGATCAGGTCGGTGGGCGATGCGACCTGTTGGTGAACAACGCGGGCGGTGCGCTGGGGGCTGACCCGGTGGCCGAGGCCGACCTCGACCAGTGGCGGTCGATGTACGAGGTCAATGTCATTGGCGTTGTCGCCGTGACCAAGGCGCTGCTGCCTGCGATCGTGGCGTCCGAGGGCCAGATCGTGGTGATCGGGTCGACGGCAGGCCAGGTCGCCTATGAGGGTGGTGGTGGTTACGTAGCAGCCAAGTTCGCGGCTCACTCCCTCGTGGACACCTTGCGGCTCGAGCTGTGGGACCAGCCGGTGCGGGTGTGTGAGATTGCGCCCGGGATGGTGCGCTCCGAGGGCTTTGCGCTGACCCGCTTCGACGGGGACCGGGCCAGGGCGGACGCCGTGTATGCCGGGGTGGCAGAGCCGCTGACGTCCGAGGACATCGCCGACTGCGTGGTCTGGGTCGCGACCCGGCCCCCTCACGTCAACATCGACCGGATGACCGTGCGACCGCGCGCGCAGGCGGCCAACCACAAGGTCCATCGGGTTTTCGGATAGCGGTCAGGCTTTCAGGGTCGACCGACGGGCTCAGTAGTAGTACGGGTACGGGCTCCAGTCGGGATCACGCTTCTCCAGGAAGGAGTCGCGGCCCTCGACGGCCTCGTCGGTCATGTAGGCCAGCCGGGTCGCCTCACCTGCGAACACCTGCTGGCCCATCAGGCCGTCGTCGGTCAGGTTGAACGCAAACTTGAGCATCCGCTGGGCGGTCGGGCTCTTGCCGTTGATCTCCCGGGCCATCGCGAGCGCCTCGGCCTCGAGGTCGGCGTGGTCGGCCACGATGTTGACCGCACCCATCCGCTGCATGTCCTCCGCGGAGTATGTGCGCCCCAGGAAGAAGATCTCTCGCGCGCGCTTCTGGCCGACCATCTTGGCGAGGTACGCCGAGCCGTAACCGGCGTCGAACGACCCCACGTCGGCGTCGGTCTGCTTGAACCTCGCGTGCTCACGGCTGGCGATCGTCAGGTCGCACACGACATGCAGGCTGTGCCCGCCGCCGGCCGCCCAGCCGTTGACCACGGCGATGACGACCTTGGGCATCGTGCGGATGAGGCGTTGCACCTCCAGGATGTGCAGACGCCCGCCTTCTGCCTGAACCCGAACGGTGTCAACGGTTTCCACCGTCTCACCGTCTGCGTACTGATAGCCGCTGCGCCCGCGGATCCTCTGGTCCCCGCCGGAGCAGAAGGCCCGACCGCCATCCTTCTGGCTAGGCCCGTTGCCGGTCAGGAGCACGGTGCCGATGTCCGGCGACATACGAGCGTGGTCCAGTGCGCGGTACAGCTCGTCGACGGTGTGCGGGCGGAAGGCGTTGCGCACCTCGGGGCGGTTGAAGGCGATCCGCACGGCGCCGGTGCCGACCGCCCGGTGGTAGGTGATGTCGGTGAGGTCGAACCCCGCCACAGCGGTCCATGAGGCCGGGTCGAACGTCTCGCTCACCCCGTGCCCGTTCACGCCAAGTTCGTTCGCGCTGTGTTCGCTCACCCCAGCGACAATAGGCGCACTCAGGCCGTCCGTGGGCAAGACAGCAGCCGCCAAACGTGCAGTCGGGCCAGCCAGAGGGGTGCTTGAGCACGGAGGTGGAACGCCAGATGGGGGTAGTGCACGTTTGGCCGCGGCCAGGCAGGCCGGGCCAGGTGCAAGACTGCGGCGGTGCCCAACCACCACCCCCCCGGCCCCGCGCTCGCTGAGGTACTCGCCTCGGTGTGGGTGGTTCAGATCCCGATGCGGGTCAGGTTCAGGGGAGTGACGGTCCGCGAGGCCGCACTCATCCGCGGTCCCAGGGGCTGGGGCGAGTTCTCGCCGTTCGCGGAGTACGAGGACGCCGAGTCCTCCCGTTGGCTGGCGGCTGCGCTCGAGGCAGGGTGGGTGGGCTGGCCGGATGCCCGACGTGCGTCGATACCGGTCAACGCAACGGTGCCCGCGGTCCCCGCCGCAGAGGTCGCCAACATCCTCCAGCGGTATGTCGGGTGCACGACTGCCAAGGTCAAGGTCGCCGAGCACGGACAACACCTCCAGGACGACGTCGACCGGGTGGCCGCCGTCCGGGAGGTGATGGGGCCCCAGGCGCGGATCCGGGTGGATGCCAACGGAGGGTGGGCCGTTGCTGAGGCGACGGACGCCCTGAGGCGGCTGTCGTCGTACGGGCTGGAGTATGCCGAGCAACCGTGTGCCAGCGTCGAAGAGCTGTCAAGGCTTCGAGTTGCCCTGGCACGCAACGGCATCGACGTCCTGGTGGCGGCCGACGAGTCGATCCGCAAATCCTCGGACCCGATGCGGGTGGTCCGCGAGGAAGCCGCTGACGTCATCGTGGTCAAGGCGGCGCCGCTGGGTGGGGTCAAGGCCGCTCTCGACATCGCGCAGGAGTGCGGGATGCCGACCGTGGTCTCCAGCGCGCTGGACACGAGCGTCGGCATCCGGGCTGGCATCGCGCTGGCCGCGGCCCTGCCCGAGCTGCCGTTCGCCTGCGGACTGGGCACGCTCGAGCTGATGGCAGGCGACGTCAGTGACAGCTCGTTGGTGCCGCTGGGCGGCTCGATCGCCGTGCGCGATCTCACGATTGACCAGGGGCTGCTGGAGCGTTGGCGGGCCCCCGCGGCCCGGGAGCAGTGGTGGCGCGAGCGGGTGACCCGCTGCCACGAGCTGCTGACCGGCAGCTGAGGCCGTCAGGCCGGGCGGACGACCAGACACACCTGCTGGTTCTTCACCCTGGTCAGTACAAGGGTCATCTCGACCGACCCGGACAGCCGCAGCGACCGACGGAGCGCATCGGCGTCCAGAGCCACCCCGCGCTTCTTGATCGTCACGCGACCGACGTCGCGATCGCGCAGCCACGCTCGTAGAGCCTTGACGTTCAACGGCATTGACTCGGTCACGGCAAAGCGCCGGGCATAGCCGACGTCAACACATCTGTCTGCGGTCACGTAGCCGACGCCCGAGTCGAGCTCGAAGCCATCGACGGCGGAGGTCAGCGCCCCGGTCAGCCCCGCCCGGATCACTGCCCGGTCGGGTTCATACAGCCAGGCGCCGATCTGCCCCATCGATGACGCCACCGGAACTGAGCCAGCGGCATCTCCCGCGTCGGACTCCCGCACGGTCGACGACAGCCCCTGCGGGCCGATCACCACGGCCGAGCGCCCTGGCCGGTCGACCAGTGGACCCCACCAGATGGCGCACTCCAGCACCTCGCCGGCCAGCGACGTCCACTGCGCTTCGGTGCCTGCGGGGATCGCGCCGTGCGGAAACGAAGGCGACAGCTTGGCCCCGGTGGCCGGCAGCGACCGCGCGATGGACTGGACGGCGGACCATGACGGCGAGATGGCGTCCAACCGGAACACGCGCCGGGTCCGCCCGCGGGGGTCGGTGACCCCGGGGGTGCGCCGGGCCGGGTCGAGCCAGGCGCCGGTATGCCGCGCGCCCTCGCCCGTTGGCAACCGGAACTCCTCGACCGTCCCGACGGACGCCTCGGCTGCCGGCCAGTGCCGCAGGTTGACCCCGGCCAGGGTCGCGGTCACCTCGTCGGCGTCGATGGCGGTGACCTTGAGGTCCAGCCCGGCGATGGCCATGGCGTCGGCGCCGATGCCGCAGCCGAGGTCGAACACCTGACGGATCCCGGCCCCGCGGAACCGCCCGGCATGACGGGCTGCGATCTCCAGCCTGGTCGCCTGTTCGAGCCCGTCAGCCGTGAACAACATCCCGTTCGCGAAGTCCCCGAACTTCTCGTGGCCCTTGGCCCGCAGCCGGGACTGCGTCAACGCGGCCGCGACCAGGTCTGCGTCGAACCCGGCCACCCGCAGCCCCTCGCCGAGTGCGAGTGCCGCGGACGCGTCATACGGGGGCAGTGACTGCAACAGGCCCCAGCCCTCGCCCGAGATGAGCTTTTTCAGTACGGCGAGGTCCATGACGGACATCCTCCACCATCGGCCTCCCCGTCTGCGCCGACCACTTTCTGGCACTCAAGTTGACCGAGTGCTAACCGGCGACCTAGATTCTGATTAGCACTCGCCATGTGCAAGTGCCAACCGCGAGCAGTGAGCAGGTCGACCCCCGCGACGGCGGCCGGCGCACCACTCGCACCAGGTCAATCGCACCACAGATCGCATCAGCGGTCTTTCCTGTCCATCTTCGACATCCCAAAGGGGAGGTCACACCGTGTCGGTTTCCATCAAGCCGCTCGAAGACCGCATCGTCGTCAAGTCCAGCGAGGCCGAGCAGACCACTGCATCCGGCCTGGTGATCCCGGACACCGCCAAGGAGAAGCCCCAGGAGGGCGAGGTCCTGGCGATCGGTCCCGGGCGCATCGACGACAACGGCAACCGCGTTCCGCTCGACGTTGCCGTCGGCGACAAGGTCATCTACAGCAAGTACGGCGGCACCGAGGTCAAGTACGACGGCGATGAGTACCTCATCCTGTCCGCTCGTGACGTCCTCGCGGTCGTCATCCGCTGAGCTCGGTCGCTGTATGACGCGCCCCGGCGACGTGCCTGCAACAGGTTCGCGTCGGGGCTCCGTCATCAATACCCAAGAACTGTGAGTAGTTAAGGAAGCACATGGCAAAGACGCTGGAGTTCAATGACGCGGCGCGCAAGTCGCTCGAGCGTGGCGTGGACAAGCTCGCCAACGCGGTCAAGGTGACGCTCGGCCCCAAGGGTCGCAACGTCGTCATCGACAAGCAGTGGGGCGCTCCGACCATCACCAACGACGGCGTGACGATCGCCCGTGAGGTGGAGCTCGACGACCCGTACGAGAACCTCGGCGCGCAGCTCGCCAAGGAGGTTGCCACCAAGACCAACGACGTCGCCGGTGACGGCACGACCACCGCGACCGTTCTGGCCCAGGCCATGGTCAAGGAAGGCCTGCGCAACGTGGCCGCAGGCTCGTCCCCGGCATCGCTCAAGCGTGGCATCGACGCGGCTGTCGAGGCGGTCAACGCCCGGCTGCTCGAGAACGCGCGTGAGGTGGAGGGCAAGGAGGAGATCGCCCAGGTCGCCGGTCTCTCGGCGCAGGACCCGGTCATCGGTGGCCTGATCGCCGAGGCTTTCGACAAGGTCGGCAAGGACGGTGTCATCACGGTCGAGGAGTCCCAGACCGCGGTCACCGAGCTCGAGTTCACCGAGGGCATGCAGTTCGACAAGGGCTACCTCTCGCCGTACTTCGTGACCGACCCCGAGCGCATGGAGGCCGTCCTGGAGGACGCCTACATCCTGATCACCCAGGGCAAGGTCTCCGCCGTGGCCGACATCCTCCCGGTCCTGGACCAGGTCGCCCAGCCCAAGAAGCCGCTGCTGATCATCGCCGAGGACGTTGACGGCGAGGCGCTGTCCACGATGGTGGTCAACAAGATTCGCGAGATCCTCAAGGTCGTCGCGGTCAAGGCGCCCGGCTTCGGTGACCGCCGCAAGGCGATGCTGCAGGACCTCGCGGTGCTGACCGGCAGCTCGGTCATCAGCGAAGAGGTCGGCCTCAAACTCGACTCGACCCAGCTCACCGACCTGGGCACCGCGCGCCGCATCGTGGTCACCAAGGACAACACGACCATCGTCGATGGCGCAGGTGACAAGGACGAGGTCGCCGGACGTGTCCACCAGATCAAGAGCGAGATCGAGCGCACCGACTCGGACTGGGACCGCGAGAAGCTCCAGGAGCGCCTCGCCAAGCTTTCCGGTGGTGTCTGCGTGATCAAGGTCGGCGCCCACACCGAGGTGGAGCTCAAGGAGAAGAAGCACCGCATCGAGGACGCCATCTCGGCAACCCGCGCGGCCATCGAAGAGGGCATCGTGGCTGGTGGCGGTTCCGCCCTCGTCCATGCGCTCTCGGCCCTGGACGACCTCGCTCTGGTCGGTGACGAGGCCACGGGCGCGAACATCGTGCGCAAGGCCGCCCGCGAGCCGTTGCGCTGGATCGCCGAGAACGCCGGCGTCGAGGGCTACGTCGCGGTCTCCAAGGTCGCCGAGCTGGAGGCCGGCAACGGCCTGAACGCCGAGACCGGCGAGTACGGCGACCTGATCAAGGCGGGAATCATCGACCCGGTCAAGGTCACCCGCTCGGCGCTGCGCAACGCCGCGTCGATCGCCTCCATGATCCTGACGACGGACACGCTCGTCGTTGAGAAGAAGGTCCAGGAGGAGCCGGCCGCCGGCGGCCACGGTCACGGCCACGGTCACTGACCGACGCGCTTCGAACAGCGAAGGCCGCAACCCTCGGGTTGCGGCCTTCGCCGTACCCCCTGTTGGCGATGACTGTGAGGTTGTGGTCACCAGGGCAGCCGAAACCTCACAGTCATCGCCAACATGAGCGGGGGTCAGGCTGAGGTGACCCGGATCCGGGTCTTGCCCAGCTCGACCGTGGAGCCCGGACGGACCTGACGCCCGCGCCGGCGCTCAACCTCACCGTCCACGCTGACCTCGCCGTCCTCGATCAGGCTCCGGGCCGCCGCACCGTCATCGACGACCCCGGCCAGCTTCAGGAGCTGGCCCAGCCGGATCATCTCGCCCCGGATCTGTACCTCGATGGTCTTCTCCCCTGGTGTTGATCGGTCAGGGCCCAAGAATAGGCGCGTCCTTGGCGGCGCCCGCACTACCGTAGGATCGGCAAATGAGCTCACCGGCCACCCCGGATCCCGCCGTTCCCGCTCCCTTCGCCGCTCTGGGCCTCACCTTTGATGACGTCCTGTTGCTCCCCGGAGCCACCGATGTCATCCCCAGCGAGGTCGACACCTCCGCCCGGCTGTCCCGGAACATCTCCGTCCGGCTGCCGCTGGTCTCGGCGGCGATGGACACCGTCACCGAGGCCCGGATGGCCATTGCCATGGCCCGCGAGGGTGGTCTGGGCATCCTGCACCGCAACCTCTCGATCGAGGACCAGACCCGACACGTCGACCGGGTCAAGCGCTCCGAGTCGGGCATGGTCTCGGACCCGGTCACGACGACCGGGGACGCGACGCTGGCCGAGGTCGACCAGCTGTGCGGGCAGTTCCACATCTCGGGCCTGCCGGTCATCGACCGTGAGGGCCTGCTGGTCGGCATCATCACCAACCGCGACCTGCGCTTCGAGACCGACTTCAGCCGGCCCGTCTCGGAGGTCATGACCCGGATGCCACTGGTCACGGCGCGGGTGGGCGTGGACAAGATGGACGCCCTGGCGCTGCTGGCGAAGAACAAGATCGAGAAGCTCCCGCTGGTCGATGAGGCCGGTCGGCTCAAGGGCCTGTTCACCGTCAAGGACTTCGTCAAGGCCGAGAAGTACCCCCTGGCCACCAAGGACGACACCGGCCGGCTGAGAGTCGGGGCAGCGATCGGCTTCTTCGACGACGCGTGGAAGCGCGCCATGTCACTGGTCGAGGCCGGCGTCGACCTGTTGGTCGTCGACACCGCCAACGGCCATGCCAAAGGCGTCACCGACATGATCCGCCGGCTCAAGTCGGAGCCCGGTGTGGCACATGTGGACATCGTCGGAGGCAATGTGGCCACCCGGGCAGGCGCGCAGGCGTTGATCGATGCCGGAGCCGATGGCGTCAAGGTGGGCGTGGGCCCCGGCTCGATCTGCACGACCCGCGTGGTGGCCGGCATCGGGGTCCCGCAGGTCACCGCGATCTATGAGGCCGCCCTGGCGTGCAGGGCCGCGGGGGTTCCCGTCATCGGTGACGGTGGCCTGCAGTATTCCGGAGACATCGCCAAGGCGATCGTCGCGGGTGCCGACACGGTGATGCTCGGCTCCCTGCTGGCCGGCTGCGAGGAGAGCCCGGGTGAGCTGGTCTTCATCAACGGCAAGCAGTTCAAGTCCTATCGCGGCATGGGGTCCCTTGCTGCCATGCAGTCCCGCGGCCGGGGCGAGTCCTACTCCAAGGACCGCTACTTCCAGGGCGACGTCACCGATGACGACAAGGTGGTGCCCGAGGGTATCGAGGGTCAGGTGCCCTACCGCGGCCCGCTCGCGGCCGTGGCATACCAGCTGATCGGCGGACTGAGGCAGTCGATGTTCTACGTCGGCGCGCCGTCGATCCCGGAGCTGCAGGCGCGCGGCAGGTTCATCCGGATCACCGCGGCCGGGCTCAAGGAGAGCCACCCGCACGACATCCAGATGACGATCGAAGCGCCCAACTACAGCCGCCGTTGACGGTTGAGGCAGGCTGGGGCGTTGGGGCAGGCCCCGGCCGCTAGCCTTGACGCGTGAACCAGATCGAGATTGGCCGCGGCAAACGCGGACGCCGGGCCTATTCCTTCGACGACATCGCGGTGGTGCCCTCGCGGCGCACCCGCGACCCCGAGGAGGTCTCGGTGTCGTGGCAGATCGACGCCTACCAGTTCCCCCTCCCTGTGATTGCCGCGCCGATGGACTCGGTGATGTCCCCCGAGAGCGCCATCGCCTTCGGCAGGCTCGGCGGGCTGCCGGTGCTCGACCTCGAGGGCCTGTGGACGCGCTACGACGACCCGACGTCCCTGCTGGCCGAGATTGCCGCGCTCGACTCCGCCTCAGCGACCGCGCGACTGCAACAGATCTACGGCGAGCCGATCAAGCCCGAGCTGATCACCGAGCGGCTTCGGCAGGTGCGTGAGGCCGGCATCACCGTTGCCGGTGCGCTTTCGCCGCAGCGGACGCAGGAGTACTGGAAGATCGTCGTGGACGCCGGCTGCGACCTTTTTGTGATCCGGGGTACGACGGTCTCGGCGGAGCACGTCTCGAGCCGGGCAGAGCCGCTGAACCTCAAGCGTTTCATCTACGAGCTCGACGTTCCCGTCATCGTGGGCGGTGCGTCGTCCTATACGGCCTCGCTGCACCTGATGCGCACCGGTGCGGCCGGCGTACTCGTCGGGTTCGGTGGTGGTGCGGCGCACACCACGCGGCTCACGTTGGGCATCCATGCGCCGATGGCGTCCGCCATCGCCGATGTGGCGGCTGCCCGGCGCGACTACATGGACGAGTCCGGTGGCCGCTACGTCCATGTCATCGCCGACGGTGGCATGGGGCGCAGCGGTGACATCGTCAAGGCCATCGCCTGTGGCGCCGACGCGGTGATGCTCGGTGCCGCCCTCGCCCGGGCGACCGACGCGCCGGGCCGGGGCTTCCACTGGGGCTCCGAGGCGCACCACGCCCTCCTGCCCCGCGGCGAGCGGGTCGAGGTGGGCGCCCTGGCACCGCTCGAGGAGATTCACCTGGGCCCGGGTCGGATGGCCGACGGCACCACCAACCTCATCGGCGCGTTGCGGCACGCCATGGCCACGACCGGATACTCCGATCTCAAGGAGTTCCAGCGGGTCGAGGTCGTCGTGGCCCCCTACCACGCGAGCTGACGACCACACCGATGAAGACCACAGCCACCACGGCCCTCTCACCTGTGGACCGATCGCGCGCCCTTGCGGCGATGCAGCAGGACGAGCTCGACCTTGTCATCGTTGGGGGCGGGGTGGTCGGCGCGGGTGCTGCGCTGGACGCCGTGACCCGAGGCCTGTCGGTCGGGATCCTCGAAGCCCGTGACTGGGCCTCGGGCACGTCGAGCCGCTCCAGCAAGCTGATCCATGGCGGTCTGCGCTATCTGGAGATGCTGGACTTCCGTCTGGTCCGTGAAGCGCTGAAGGAGCGCGGCCTGCTCCTGCAGCGCCTTGCTCCGCACCTCGTGCGTCCGGTCCAGTTCGTCTACCCGCTCACCCATCGGGTCTGGGAGCGGCCGTATGTCGCCGTCGGACTCGCGCTCTACGACACCCTCGCGGCCGCCTCGAGCACCGCGAGCGGCGTACCGCGTCACAAGCACCTGACCAGGCGTCACGCCCTGCGGCTGGTGCCGAGCATGCGCAAGGACGCACTGGTCGGCGCGGTCCAGTACTACGACGCGCAGGTCGATGACGCGCGCCACACGATGTTCGTGGTCCGCACTGCCGCGGCCTACGGCGCCCTGGCCGCAAACCGTTCTCGTGTCACGGGATTCATCCGGCAGGGCGAGCGCGTCACCGGCGTGAAGGTCCGCGATCTCGAGTCCGGGCAGGACCTCGAGATCCGCGCGAAACAGGTGCTCAACGCCACCGGTGTGTGGACCGACGAGACCCAGTCGATGGTAGGGGAGCGAGGGCACGTCCGCGTCCGTGCCAGCAAGGGCATCCACCTGGTCGTCCCGCGGGACCGGATCCAGTCCCAGAGTGGTCTGATCCTGCGCGCGGCGACGTCGGTGCTCTTCGTCGTCCCGTGGGGACGGCACTGGATCATCGGCACGACCGACACGGACTGGGCGCTGGACAAGGCGCACCCCGCGGCGAGCAGCCGCGACATCGACTACCTCCTGGAGCACGTCAATCGCGTTCTCGTGACACCACTTTCGCGTGAGGACGTCGAGGGCGTCTACGCCGGGCTGCGACCTCTGCTCGCCGGCGAGAGTGAGAACACCTCGGCTCTGTCGCGCGAGCACGTCGTTGGCCACCCGACCCCGGGGCTCGTCGTCGTGGCGGGGGGGAAGTACACGACCTACCGCATCATGGCCGCCGACGCGATCGATGAGGTGGCGCGAGGAATCGATGGTCGGGTGCCGGCCTCTTGCACAGAGCGGATCCCGTTGCTCGGGGCCGAAGGGTATGAGGCAGCCTGGAACGCCCGGTATCGAACCGCAACCCACTACGCGGTTCACGTGGCGCGGGTCGAGCACCTGCTCCAGCGGTACGGCTCTCTGGCCACTGAGGTGTTGGACCTGTGCGTTGAGGATCCTGTTCTGGCAGAAGCACTTTCGGGTGCGGATGACTACCTGGCTGCTGAGGTCGTCTACGCCGCGAGCCACGAGGGTGCCAGGCACCTGGATGACGTGCTGACCCGCCGAACCCATATCTCGATCGAGACCTGGGACCGCGGCGTGTCGGCTGCGGCACCGGTTGCTGCCCTGATGGCGCCGGTCCTGGGGTGGAGCGACGAGCAGCAGCGCAAGGAGATTGAGCACTACCTCGCCAGGGTGGAGGCCGAGCGGGCCTCACAGCAACAGCCTGACGACGAGACTGCCGACAGCGCGCGCATGGGCGCGCCCGAGATCGTCCCGCTCGCCTGAGGAGATCGGGGGCGGGATGCGTACATGGGGCCACGCAGGAAACAGGAGGAAGGCTGGTAACCGTGGTGGAAGATGGCCCACGCCCGTACGCGGACTACCTGCCGGAGCCCTTGTACCCCGGTTTCATTGACCCAGAGGCTCCCGCCAGCGCACCCGAGCCGGGTACCGGCACCGTCTGGGTCATTCCGCCAGAGGAGGATCTGCTGAACGTGCCCGGCAGGTGGGAGGGCGTCTGGCGAGCCGGGCTGAGGCATACCGGGGTCTCTTCGCCGACCAAGGTTGAGGCCGTAGTTTGGGCACTATGCCAACCCGCAACGCACTGGTTGGCTCGCGACCACATGGACGAACAGTGGGTTGATCTGACGCGCTCATCTCCTCCGGATCTGGGCACCGGCACCGTCTGGGTTATCCCGCCGTCGGGCAACGGCCCTTGGGGCGCGGCCTGGGTGGCCGAAGGTGCGGCAAAGCTCGCGAGCCTGCGAGGGCCACAGGAAGCGGTCGTGGCGTGGGCACTTGCCCAACCCGCCGTCAGGTGGCTGACCCCGGTCCTCCAAACGGACGGAAACTTCGGCTGGGGCGACCTGAACCCGACGAGGTAGTCAGTTGGCCCGCTTACCCATGGGACATACGCTCGATCGAGCGGGTCCTGGAGGTGACGGGGATGGCAGGTGCGTTCCGATCGCTGTGTTAGGCCATTTGTTACCGACGGGTAGCATCTGGGACTCCGGCGGCCTAATCTGAGTGGCATGACCCCGGAAGTGCTCGCCGATCCCGAAACCGACCGCATGGCAACGTATGCGGTTGACCCCGGCCTGGCTCGCCGCCTCACGTCTCGCGTCGTGTCAGCGCCCAGGCCGCAGAGGACCCTGACACATACACCGATGACGGGTGCACCTCTCGCGTCGTTGCCCCTGTCGACGCCGGCTGACGTCGTGGTGGCCTACGAAGCCGCCCGGGCCGCCCAGAGGTCGTGGTCCCGGCTGCCGGTGGCTCACCGAGCCAGGATCTTCCTGCGCTTCCACGACCTCGTGCTGCAACGGCAGGTGCAGCTGCTCGACCTGATCCAGCTCGAGTCGGGCAAGGCTCGCTCGCACGGCTTCGAGGAGGTTGCGGACACGGCGATCGTGAGCCGTCACTATGCGCGTCGCGCCGCTGGGTACCTGCGCCCACGCCGCCGCCTGGGAGTCTTCCCGCTGCTCAGCCAGGCCGTCGAGCTTCGCCAACCCAAAGGCGTCGTGGGCATCGTCGCCCCCTGGAACTACCCGTTGGTCATGTCGATCACCGACGTGATCCCGGCGCTGTTGGCCGGGAACGCCGTGGTGCTCAGGCCGGACCTCCAAAGTGCCCTCACCGCGCTGACGGCGGTGGCCCTGCTCGACGAGGCGGGACTGCCAGAGGGCGTGCTGCAGGTCGTGCTGGGCGCGGGCTCGACGATCGGCAGTGCGGTGCTCGAGCACGCGGACTATGTCTGCTTCACCGGGTCCACCCCGACCGGACGTTCGGTGGCACAGAACGCAGGTGGCCGGCTCGTTGGCGTCTCGCTGGAGCTCGGGGGAAAGAACGCCATGTATGTCGCGGAGGACGCCAACATCGCCAGGGCCGTCCGCGGGGCGGTGAGCGCGTGCTTCTCATCCGCCGGCCAGCTCTGCGTGTCGATCGAGCGGCTGTATCTGCACGAGCGCATCGCGGATCAGTTCCTGGCGGCCTTCGTCGGTGCGACGAAGGCCCTTCGCCTCTCGCCCGAGCTGACCTTTGACGCGGACATGGGCTCGCTCGGCTCGGCCGCCCAGCTCGAGCGGGTCAGCGCGCACGTCGAGGACGCCCGGGCCAAAGGCGCTCAGGTCCTCGCCGGCGGTCGCGCCCGCCCCGATGTCGGACCGTACTTCTATGAGCCGACCATCCTCACCGAGGTCACGGCGGCCATGGCCTGCCGCGAGGAGGAGACTTTCGGCCCGGTCGTCTCGGTGACCCGGGTGGGCAGCGACGCCGAAGCCATCCGGCTGGCCAACGACAGCGACTACGGCCTGAACGCCTCGGTCTGGACCCGCGACGTTGCCCGCGGCCGGCGGATCGCCCGCTCGATCAGGGCCGGTACGGTCAACATCAATGACGGCTACGCCGCGGCATGGGGCAGTGTCGCGGCACCGATGGGAGGCATGAAGAGCTCTGGTCTCGGGCGGCGCCACGGCACCGAAGGCATCACCAAGTACACCGAGAGCCAGAACATCACCGCCCAGCACCTCTTGGGGTTCGTGGCACCGTTCGGGCTGTCCAACGAGAGGTGGGCCCGCACGCTCACCGTGGCGATCGGTGCCCTGAAGCGGCTGGGGGTCCGGTGAAGGCCGGGGCCGGCACGTACGACTACGACGTGGTTGTGGTGGGGTCAGGGTTCGGCGGTTCGGTCACCGCTCTCCGGCTGGCCGAGAAGGGCTATCGCGTCCATGTCATCGAGTCCGGGCGCCGGTTCGCCGACGAGGACTTCGCCAGGACGTCATGGAACCTGCGCCGCTATCTGTGGGCCCCGCGCCTGAGATGCTTTGGCGTACAACGGATCCACCGCTTGCCCGACGTCATGATCCTCGCGGGTGCGGGGGTGGGCGGGGGCAGCCTCAACTACGCCAACACCCTCTACGTCCCGCCGGCCGCGTTCTTCCAGGACCCCCAGTGGGCACACATCGCCGACTGGCAGGCCGAGCTGGCGCCGCACTATGAGACGGCGTCCCGGATGCTGGGCGTGGTCACCAACCCCTGCGACGGGCCGGTCGAGCAGGTCATGCGTCAGACGGCCGATGACCTCGGGGTCGGCGACACCTTCCGCAAGACGCCAGTCGCTGTCTACTTCGGCAAGGCCGGCGAGCGGGTCGCAGACCCGTACTTCGGCGGCGCCGGTCCGGATCGGACCGGCTGCACCGAGTGCGGCAACTGCATGGTGGGGTGCCGTGTCGGCGCCAAGAACACCCTGGTCAAGAACTATCTCGCTCTCGCCGAGCGGCTCGGGGCCACGATCGAGCCGATGCGCACGGTCATCGCCGTCGAACCGATCGACGACGGCAGGCGCGAGGAGGGATATCTCGTGACGACGGAGGTGAGCGGGGCATGGTTCCGCAAGAAGCGTCGCACGCTCACGGCGGCCCAGGTGGTGTTCGCGGCAGGTGCCTGGGGGACCCAGCGACTGCTGCACAGGATGGCCTATGACGGGCGGCTGGGTGGTCTCTCGCCTCGCCTCGGCGTGCTGACCCGGACCAACTCCGAGGCGCTCGGTGGCGCAATCACCTCGCACGTGCCACGCGACGTCGACCTGACCAAGGGTGTGGCGATCACCTCCTCCTTCCACATCGACGCGGAGACGCATCTGGAGAACGTGAGGTATGGCAAGGGGTCCAACGCCATGGGGCTGCTGGCCACGATCCTGGTCGAAGGAGGGGGGTCTGTGCCGCGACCGGTGCGCTTCCTGGCCCAGTCAGTCCGGCACCCCGTGACCTTCCTGCGCTCGCTCTCGGTCCGACGCTGGAGCGAGCGCGCCGTCATCGGCCTGGTCATGCAGTCCCGGGACAACTCGCTCACCGTGTCGGCCAGGCGTGGCCTTCTTGGAGGGGTCGGCCTCACGTCCAGGCAAGGGCACGGCGAGCCCAACCCCACCTGGATCCCCAACGGGGCCAAGGCTCTTCGCCAGCTGGCCATCCGGCTACAGGAGCGCACCGGTGTTGCTCGGGCACTGCCCGGCGGCTCGTTGGGAGAGATCGTGGACATCCCGTTGACCGCGCATCTGCTCGGCGGGGCCGTCATCAGTGACGACCCGGCCAAGGGCGTCGTGGACCCGTGGCACAGGGTCTGGAGCTACCCGGGGCTGCACGTCGTGGACGGCTCCTCGGTCTCGGCGAACCTCGGGGTCAACCCGGCGCTCACCATCACGGCCCAGGCGGAGCGGGCCATGTCGTTCTGGCCGAACCGTGGCGGCGAGGATCCGCGCCCGCCGCAGGGCACGGCATACCAACGGGTGGCCGAGGTCAGTCCGGCTCCGTAGGGTCCGGCTCGTCCCGCCAGGAGCGCCAGAGCGCCGCGTAGGCACCGTTGGCGGCAACCAGCTGGTCGTGCGTCCCGATCTCGCTGATGTTCCCGTCCTCGACCACGGCCACACGGTCCGCGTCGTGAGCTGTGTGCAGGCGGTGGGCGATCGCGACAACGGTGCGGCCCCTCACGACGGCAGCGAGCGACCGTTCGAGGTGGCGCGCGGCCCGAGGGTCCAGCAACGACGTGGCCTCATCAAGCACGAGGGTGTGGGGGTCGGCCAGGACAAGACGGGCCAGGGCCAGCTGCTGGGACTGGGCCTCGGTCAGCGCGTGCCCACCACTGCCGACCATGGTCCCCAGGCCATCGGGCAGCTCGCCGGCCCAGGCGTCGGCGTCCACAGCGCGTAGCGCGGACCACAGCTCGTCGGGTGTGGCGGCTGGGGCCGCGAGCAACAGGTTGTCTGCCAAGGTCCCCACGAAGACGTGATGCTCCTGGGTCACCAGGGCCACCTCGCCCCGGAGCTGTTCGAGCTCGAGGTCCACCAGGCGCACGCCTCCGACCTCGACCCGCCCCGTCCTCGGACCGTCGATGCCGGCCAGGAGCCGCCCCAACGTTGACTTTCCGGCGCCGGAGGGGCCAACGATGGCCAACCGCTCGCCGGGCTGCAACTTCAGCGACACGCCCTTGAGCACGTCGCGGCCGGCGCGGTAGGAGTAGTGGACGTCATCGACCCCGATGTCACGCCCCTGCGGCGGGTCACCGGTGGGACTGCGGTCCGGTGGCACGTCGGCGATCCCGATGACCCGGGCCAGCGACGTTGCGCCCACCTGGATCTCGTCGAGCCAGCTCAGCAGCTCATCCAGCGGTCCGGCCATCTGCTGGACATAGAGGACCACCGCGGTGACGGTGCCGATCGTGGTGTGACCGCCGGCGACCAGCCAGCCGCCCCACAGCAGCGTGGCCGCGACGGGCAGCAGGTAGGCGAACTCGATCTGCGGGAACCAGAACATCCGCAGCCGCAGGGTGTAGATCTCGGCGTCGAAGCAGCTGCCGATGGCCTCGTTGATCCGCTGCCGGCGACGTGATCGGAGCCCGAGCGCGTCCACGGTGCGCGCGCCGTCAACGGTCTCGGTGATGACGCCGTTGGCCACGGCATACGTCGCTCGCTCCCGGAGGTAGCCCGCGGGAGCCAGCCGCAGGTACCACCTGGTCGAGAAGAACATGATCGGCACCCCGATGACGATCGGGACGGCCACCAGCGGACCGGCAACCAGAGCCGCCACCACGGTGAGGACGGTCGTGACCACGGCGACGAACAGGGAGGGGATGCCGAACCGTACGACGTGGGAGAGGGCCTCGACGTCGTTGGTCGTCCGCGCCAGCAGGTCGCCGGTGCCGGCGCGCTCGACGGTGGACAGCGGCAGCCCGGTCACCCGCGAGATGAACTGCTCGCGCAGCTCGGCGAACACGCTCTCGCCCATGATGAAGGAGGCGCGTCGGGCGGCCCACATGAGCACCGTCTGCAGCAGGACCGATGCCGCCAGCCACATCGCCAGGGTGTCGATGTGTGCCCTCGTGGTGCCCTTGGTGACACCGTCGACGAGCTCGCCGACCAGACGCGGGGCGACCAGCGCAGCCAGCGCGGCCAGGGCATGCAGCCCGATCACGGTGACCATCGTCTTGCGATGCTCGCGCAGCAGCCCGCGGGCGTGGCTGCGCACCGACACCATGTCGGCGATGGGCAGCACGCGGGTGGCCGGCTCGGTGGTCAGTGACATCAGGTCGGCTCCCCGCGGATGACCGTGTCCTTGTATGCCGTGCTGGTCGCCATCAGCTCCCGGTGCGTGCCCTGTGCCGCGGCCTTGCCATCGGCCAGCAGGATGACGGCGTCAGCCTGGTCGAGCAGCAGGGGGCTGGCGGTCATCACCACGGTGGTGCGACCGGCTCGCGCACCGGCCAGGCGGGACGCGATGCGGGCCTCGGTGTGGGCGTCCACGGAGCTGGTCGGCTCGACCAGGACCAGGGTCTCGGCGTCGGTCAGCAGCGCGCGGGTGAGCGCCAGCCGCTGGCGCTGACCCCCCGAGAAGGACCGGCCGCGTTCCTCGACGTCGCTGTCGAGCCCGCAGGGCAGGGCCTCCATGACGTCCTCCCCACCGGCGACCGAGAGGGCGGAGAGGATCGTGGCATCGTCGTGGATGCCGCGCGGGTCCAGCTCTTCCCGCAGAGAGCCGGTGAACAGCCGCGGGTCGATCTCGCTGACCACGATCCGTCGACGGACGGTGGCCAGGGGCAGGTCGGCGATCGCCACTCCGTCCAGGTGCACCGCCGTGCGGGTCCTCCCGAACCGCCCCAGACGGTCGGCCAGTGCGCTGGACTCCTCCGGTCGGGCCGAGACGATGGCGGTCAGCTTCCCGGGCCTGATGGTGACGTTGCTGGCCGGGTCGGTGAGGGGCACGCCGATGGCCGGCTCGACCGGGTGGCCTGCGCCTTCGCCGGGGGCGTCGGTCACGTTCGCGGCGTCCGTGGTGTCCGGGTCGGTCGACAGCACCCTGATGATCTTGCGAGCCGCGATGTGGGCCCGGGTGGCGCGATCGGCGAACTCGGTCGCGGTGCGCAGCGGCATGACCAGGAACGCGGCGTAGCCGTAGAACTGGACCAGGTCGCCCGGGGTGATGGTCCCG
>JANOHS010000247.1:0-2821 GCA_031406655.1 Micrococcales bacterium | reverse complement strand
TCGGGCATCTCGTGGATCTCAGCCATGGTGTCGTCCCTCTCCTCGAGCCTGGGGACACCCGTTGTCAGAGGTGCCTGTTTGGCTTTTCGACATGCAGACATCGTATGCCGGTCGGACACAAGTTTCAAACACCTGTTCGAGACGTGTCTCGACATTGTCGGACGCACGTGCTAGACATAGCACAGACGTTCGATCGTACATACATCCGATCGATGCTCTGAACCACACGATGATGGAGGACCCCATGTCAGCTGCAGTCGCTTGGGAGACTGACCCCACACCAGGCCGTATGCCGTCACGCACCGCCCGCCCGCAGCTCCGCCGGGTCGGCCCCGGCGAGCGCGCTCTGGCGCCGATGCGTGTGGCGACCCGGCTGAGTCGACGCGGTCGACTTGTCATCACCCTGATGGTGTCGGCCGCCGCACTCAGCGTTGCTGTCGTTCTCGCGACGTCGGTGAGCGCAACAGGTCCGCAGATCGACCACGCCACAACGGTTTCCGCCGGCCAGACCCTCTCCGAGGTGGCTGCGGCCCAGCTGCCCGGGCTGCCGATCAACGAGGGCGTGGCCCGGATCCAGCTGGCCAACGGACTGAACACCTCACAGGTGCAAGCCGGCCAGCTGCTACTGATCCCGTCGATGCCCTGATGAGTCAGGCGGGGGACCGTTAGCGGCTGATGATCCAGCCGGGGCGACCGGCGGCCAGGGTGCGCAGCTCGAGCTGGATGCGGGCCCAGTCGCGGTCGTCTGCGAGCTGCGACCCGTTGAGGCTGCGCGGGCCGGCCAGCTGACGACGGTTCGTGCGTTCCAGAGCCGCGATCAGCGTCAAAGCCATGAGGATGAGCAGGAAAGCAGTCATTGCAGTACTCCGTGTCCAATGAGAGGTTCGAGGATTTGGGGGAGGTTCGAGGATTTCGGTGGCCGGGCCAAACGGTCTGTCAGAGAAGCCGTCAGGTACGCAAGCGGTCAGGCAACCGGGAGTTCAGCCGGTGCCGGCGGGTCAGGCCGCGCGAGGCCCGTCGTGGTGGTGGGTGTTCCAGCGCGGCGCTGTGTCGCCCAGGGCAAGCAGGTCGAGCTGGATGCGGGCCCAGTCGCGGTCGTCGCCGTCATGCGACCCGTTGAGGCCGCGTGGCTTCGGTGACTGACGACGGTTCGAGCGCTCCAGAGCCGCGACCAACAGCAGGGCCATGAGGATGAGCAGGAAAGTTGTCATGGCAGTAACTATCCGCTCCACTAATTCAAGCCACGAGTGGCATTACTGACGCTGTACCACAAGTTTCTGCCATACTTGTTGGCATGCTCAAGACTGTTGCGGTTGTGCTGCTGGAGAACGTGGCGTTGTTCGAGTTCGGTGTGCTGGCAGAGGTGTTCGGCGTCGACCGGAGCGACGACGGCGTGCCGAAGTTCGACTTCAAGGTGTGTGCTCTCGAGGCGGGCAAACCGCTGTCGGCGTGGAACGGGGTCCAGGTAACCCCGCCGTACGGCCTCGAGGGGCTGCTGGGGGCTGACCTCGTGGCGATCCCGGCGACCCGCATCCGGGAGGACCATCCACCAGAGGTCCTCGAGGCGCTGCGTCAGACGGCGGCTCGAGGGACGACGATACTGTCGGTCTGCTCAGGAGCCTTCGTGCTCGGTGCGGCGGGGCTGCTGGACGGGCGACAGTGCACGACGCACTGGCGCTACGTCGACGAGCTGGCCCAGCTCTATCCGGACGCCAAGATCGACCCGGACGTGCTGTTCGTCGACGATGGCGACCTTATCACCAGTGCCGGCACGGCGGCCGGTATCGATGCCTGTCTGCACCTGGTGCGCCGCGAGCTGGGGAGCGCGGTGGCGACGCGGATCGCGCGCCGGATGGTGGTGCCGCCCCAGCGCGATGGCGGGCAGCGGCAGTATGTCGAGCTGCCGGTGCCGGGATGCTCCGCCGAAAGCCTGAGCCCGGTGCTGACCTGGATGCTGGAGAACATCACGGTCGATCACCCGATCTCCGCGTTGGCACGGCGGGCAGCCATGTCCGAGCGCACTTTCGCCCGCAGGTTCGTGGCCGAGACCGGCACCACACCGCACAAGTGGCTGTCGATGCAGCGGGTGCTGCATGCTCAGACTCTCTTGGAGGAGACCGACCTGGGCGTTGAGTCCATTGCAACGAGAAGCGGATTCGGCTCGGCGGCGCTGCTGCGGCACCACTTCCGGCGAGTGGTCGGGGTCGCTCCCCAGGACTATCGACGGAGCTTCTCGTCGATGGACAGGCTGGGGTCTACCGGATGACCAGACGAGCCTGCGCCGTCCTGACCGTCAGGGGCTGAAGGGGCCCGGCGACGGTGACGGTGTCCGGGATCGGAACCCAGGCGCCGCCGGCGACGCTGAACTCGCCGCCGAAGGTGATGTCGATGCGGGTGCTGTACGTGCCGGCTTTGGCGTAGGCGTGGGTGATGTCGCCGTCCGGGTACGGGCCACCAGGCGATTCGGTCGGGCCCTCCGTCGTGCCGTCGCCGAAGACGTAGGTGAAGTGATCCAGTGTTGGGCGGATCCGGACCTGCTGGCCGAGGAGTGTGACGGTATCGGCTTCACCCGGCTGGAATCCCGCCGCGGGCCAGGTTGCAGCGAAGTGCGTGGGGAGGGTGACGAGGGTGACATTGCCTTCGGGCTGGATGTGCACAGTTGGCTTGGACCATGGGGTGTTGTGGAACGCGGCCAGGATCTGCCCCATTCCGAGCACCTGCCTGCCCGGGGCGAGCTCAGGGAAGCAGGTCGTCCCGAGCGCTTGCCAGGCCGAAATTGCTGAGCCGCTGGCGTCGAGCTCGCGGCGGAACAGCTGGACCA
>JANOHS010000239.1:0-3677 GCA_031406655.1 Micrococcales bacterium | reverse complement strand
CGCTTCATCTGTGGCACCCAGACGCTGCACACCGAGCTGGAGGCCAAGCTCGCGGCCTTCCTCGGCACCGAGGCCAGCATCCTGTACTCCTCATGCTTTGACGCCAACGGAGGCGTCTTCGAGACCCTGTTCGGCGAAGAGGACGCGATCATCTCCGACGAGCTCAACCACGCCTCGCTCATTGACGGGATCCGTCTCTCGAAGTCCAGGCGGCTGCGGTACAAGAACGCGGACATGGCCGATCTCGAGGCCCAGCTCACGTCGGCTGCCGGTGCCCGCCGACGGGTGATCGTCACCGACGGGGTCTTCTCCATGGATGGGTCGTTCGCACCGCTGGACCGGATCTGCGACCTCGCTGAGCGGCACGACGCCCTGGTCATGGTGGACGACTCGCATGCGGTGGGCTTCGTCGGCAAGGGGGGCCGCGGGACCCCTGAGCTCTTCGACGTCATCGACCGCGTGGACATCATCACCGGCACGTTGGGCAAGGCCCTGGGCGGAGCGTCGGGCGGTTACGTCGCCGCACATCAGGAGATAGTCGACCTGCTACGTCAGCGCTCCCGCCCCTACCTGTTCTCCAACGCCGTGGCTCCAAGCGTGGTCGCCGGCTCCATGGCGGCGCTCGAGCTGGCTGAAACGTCGACCGAACGACGCGAGGCGCTGACCCGCAATACGGCACTGTTCCGCTCCCTGATGGTCGAAGCCGGCTTCGACCTGCTGCCAGGCACCCACCCGATCACTCCCGTGATGTTCCCCGGCGAGGACGGCGCGCGCACGGCGACTGCTGTGGCCAACGCCATGCTGGACGAGGGAATCTACGTCATAGCATTCACGTATCCCGTTGTGCCACAAGGCAAAGCGCGCATCCGCGTGCAGCTGTCCGCAGCCCACAGCGAGGCTGACGTCCGTCAGTGCGTCGATGCGTTCGTCAGTGCGCGGGCCAAGGTCGGATAACCAACGCTCTTTGGACACAACGCTTGTCGAGGCCTCAGAGGTAGAGCCCGGTCTGCTTGACCTCGACCCTCGGCGCAGCCACCGCGTGGATGTCGCGCTCCCGAAGCAGGACGTAGCCCTTGCTCTGCAGCTCCACCTCGGCGCGGTCCTCGGGGTCGTAGAGAACACGGTCCCCGATCTGGACCTGCCGCACGTTGTGACCAGTGGCAACCACCGCGGCCCAGGCCAGCCGCTTCCCGATGCTGGCGGTCGCGGGAATCACCAGGCCCCCGCCGGTCTGACGCTCGCCGGCCTCACCCTCGGTCGAGACGAGCACGCGGTCGTGCAGCATCCGGATGGGCAGGCGCGCCCCGCCAGCGGTGTCGCCCTCAGCCACGACGTCGGCGTCGGCCGGAGTAGTGGCGACGGTGCAGGATGGCGAGCGCCAGGCCCAGCAGCACGGCCGCGCCGGCCACCGCACCGACCCGCTCCACCCGAAGCTCACCGTCGGGGGTGTGGGTTGCCTCGACGAACCTGGCCTTGGTCGACTCGGCCTTTCGCCGGGCGATCTCCTTCGGCCTGGCCCGGACCAACAGCTCGTCGATCGTGCTTGCCAGATGCTCGCGCGTCACAGCGATCTCGGCGTCGATCGCGTCCGGGGAGGTCCGGGTCTGCTCGCCCATGTGGGTGACTCCTCTGTGCTGGGGTCTCGGTGCTGTGAGGTCTACACGGGACAATAACGCAGACTGGGAGAATAGATTCGGTCAAACACTCCCGTCGCACCCATCGGAAGGCTCACATGCCCCGCCTCGAATCCGGCCAGACCGCACCGGCGTTCACCCTCTCCGACCAGGCCGGCAGGTCGGTGTCGTTGAGCGACTTCGTCGGCCGAAAGCTGATCATCTTCTTCTACCCCGCCGCCATGACCCCGGGGTGCACCACAGAGGCGTGCGACTTCCGCGACTCCCTGGTCCGGCTGCAGCAGGCAGGGTATGACGTTGTCGGCATCAGCCCTGACAAGCCGGACAAGCTCGCCAGGTTCGCGGAGAAGGAGTCGTTGACCTATCCCCTGCTCGCGGACACGGACCGAGCTGTCCTGGACGCGTACGGGGCCTACGGCGAGAAGACGCTCTACGGCAAGAAGGTCACCGGCGTGATCCGCTCGACCGTTGTCGTCGGCCCGGACGGCACCGTGCAGCTGTCGAAGTACAACATCAAGGCCACCGGTCACGTCGCCGCCCTGAGCAAGGCCCTCGGCCTGGGCTGAACCACCTCCCACTCCCCCTTGTTGCCCCGAAACCACTGAACCGGGCCGTCAGCTGAGCCGATTCGGTGGTTTGGCCGCAAGGAGGAGCGACGGTCTAGAGTCGGCACCGCGCGGCCGTAGCCCAATTGGCAGGAGGCACAGGTTTTAGGTACCTGACAGTGTGAGTTCGAATCTCATCGGCCGCACCAGAAGGAGCTGACCAATGGCGGCGAACAGCTACGAGCCCGGTGGCGACCTGGTGCTCGCACCTGGTCCGGGGTTCCGCTCCGGGTTCGTTCTCCCGGCGGCAGAGCTGCTCGAGCGGTTCTCGCGCTCGTCCGGGCCCGGCGGCCAAGGCGTCAACACCACCGACAGTCGAGTGGAGCTGCGCTGGCGGGTGCTCGAGTCCCCAGCGCTGGCAAGGCTTTCCGAGAAACAGCGACTGCGGGTCGAGTCGGCGATGCAGGACCGGCTGGTGGCTGGCGAGATCATCATCGTCGCTTCCGAGCACAGGTCCCAGCGCCAGAACCGGGTGGCGGCCCGTAACCGGCTGGCCGAAGCTCTCAGGCAGGCACTGCTGCCACCTCCGCCTGCGCGCCGGGCTACCCGGCCGACCCGAGGGTCGCAGCGGCGACGGCTCGAGGCCAAGAAGCAGCGCGGCGAAACGAAGTCCGGCCGAGGCCAGGTCCGCGACGACGATGCATGAGGGACTCGGCCGGATTCGCTGAGTCAGCTCTGGTCGGCCGGGTCAGTCGACGTTGACCGTGATGCTGTGCCATCCGGTGGCACCATCGGGTGCCGGTGGCGCCTGCGCCTCGGTCTGCACCACGCCCCCGGAATCGGTCGCGCGGACGGTGATCGTGTGGCTTCCCTTCGCGGCCTGCCAGGGCAGCACCCACTGTCGCCATGAGTCGATGGTGGGCTCCTCCGCCAGACGTGCGACCTGCCAGGGGCCGTCGTCCACCCGCACCTCGACCGCCTTGATCCCTCGGTGCTGCGCCCACGCGATCCCCGCAACGGCCACAGCCCCGGTCTTGACCCGGTCGCCGCTTCGCGGGACGTCAATCCGGGACGAGGTCTTGACCGGGCCGCGAGCAGACCAGCCGCGAGGCGTCCAGTAGCCCTCGTCGTCGGCAAACCTGGTCACCTTCAGCTCGGTCACCCACTTGGTCGCCGACACATAGCCATACAGCCCGGGAACCACGAGCCGCACCGGGTACCCGTGCTCCAGGGGCAACGGCTCGCCGTTCATCGCAATCGCGAGCAGGGCGTTCCGGTCGTCGGTCAGCACGGACAGGGGCGTGCCGGCGGTCCACCCGTCAACGCTGGTCGACAACACCATGTCTGCACCCGGTCGGGGTCCCGCCATCCTGAGCAGCTCGCGCACCGGCCATCCGGTCCAGACCGCGTTGCCGGTGAGGTCGCCCCCCACCTCGTTCGAGACACACATCAACGTGACGAGCGCCTCCTGCATCGGCTTCGTGAGCAGGGTCGCCCA